>JABDQX010000063.1 GCA_013042035.1 Gammaproteobacteria bacterium | reverse complement strand
ATGCGTTTCGAGGGCCTTTCATTTAAGATTCTCCCTGAGTTCATTGCTTGGGAGATAGTATTTAGCCGCTTACAAAATATCAACCTGGAATCCAATAAGAGCCTAAATCTTTATATCCTCAAAGAATTTTTTCACGCCATCGAGCCATGATGATGCCTTGGGGCTATGCTTTTTCCCACCGTCACGCATGGATTCATCGAACGCACGAAGTAGCTCTTTTTGCTTTTTGCCGAGGTTCACCGGGGTTTCGATGGTAACCCGGCAATGCAGATCTCCCACCATGCGGCTTTGTATTGAGGTCACTCCCTTGCCACGCAAACGAAAGACCTTACCGGATTGGGTTTCAGGTGGAATTTTCAGATTGACGCGGTCCTGCAAGGTTGGAACCTCCAGATCGCCACCCAAGGTTGCCGTCGCGAAACTGATGGGAACGTCGCAGTACAGGGTTGTGCCATCGCGAGTAAAGATGGGGTGTTCCCGAATGCGAATGTCCACATAAAGATCACCCGGGGGGCCATTTTTCGAACCTGGTTCGCCTTCCCCCGCCAAACGAATCCGGTTTCCATTGTCGATACCCGGGGGGATGTCAACGGAAATGGTTTTTTTCTCCCGAACTCGGCCCTGACCGCCACAGGTATCGCATGGATCCGTGATGATCTTTCCCTGACCACGGCAGTGGGGACAGGTCTGCTGGATGGAAAAGAATCCCTGCTGGATACGAACCTGACCACGGCCACCGCAGGTTTTGCAATTTTGCGGCTCTTTACCGGATTTGACGCCAGAGCCATCACAGTCGCGACACCGGGTCGGTGCTGGAAACTGGATCTTTTTTGTGGCACCACCAACGGCCTCCTCAAGACCAATGGTAAGTTCGTAACGAAGGTCGGCGCCTCGACGAACGTTGTGTGCATTACCACCGCGCATCCCACCACCGAAAATATTCGAAAACATCTCGTCGAAGATATCACCACCGAAACCACCACCTCCGCCAAAACCAGGCTCTCCTCCCCTGGAGGGATCCACCCCGGCGTGACCAAATTGATCATAGGCCGCGCGCTTACGGGGATTCGACAGGATCTCGTAGGCCTCTTTGCACTCTTTGAAGTTGTCCTCGGCCTTTTTGTCATCCGGATTGCGGTCCGGGTGATACTTCATGGCCATCCGGCGGTAGGCCTTTTTGAGTTCAGCCTCGCTTGCATTTTGGGCAAGACCCAAGATTTCGTAGTAGTCCCGTTTAGCCATTGATTTTGCTCCGCGTGATTTTGCTCCACGAACTCACTCGGAGAGAAATCCGAGCGGGGCGAAAGGTTGTAAAATATAGCGCTCCATGGCGCAAAATTTCGGAGGTTTTGTTTTTTAGGTACATCTTGTTATTCTCGGCTTTGGCCATTCCAGGGTACCTTCTTTACAATTGTTTCTGGCTGGGATTGCATATAGCTTCCTCTTTTGGTTAGCTCGCAAGCACTAGAGCTGTACGCAAAACTCATCTTGCACTCCCTAGCGGCGTTAAAAATTCGTTCAAAATGCTCATTTATTCCGCATAAACTCCGCTTTTTCACGCATTTTTCTTGCTATGAAGCACATCCGAATTTGCATTTACCTTTCTATTTTACCATTCCTGCTACTTCTTTGTTTTTATCGATGATTCAAATACAAAACCTCTCCATGGACTACGGTGGCGGATCGGTATTCACCGATCTGAATCTGGATCTGCATACCGGCACCATGGTTGGGCTCATCGGCCCGAACGGAGCCGGTAAATCGACACTGCTCGCCCTGTTGATGCGATTAATTTGGCCTATCAGCGGTACCATCCGGATGCTGGATCGCCCGCTTGCGTCCTATCGGCCTCGTGCGCTGGCAAGGTTGATGACGCTGGTGCCCCAAGATATGCAGGTGGGCTTTGCGTTCAGGGTCGAGGAGATCGTCGCCATGGGCCGTAACCCCCATCTCGGGCGCTTTCAAGCCCCGAGCCTCCGTGATCTGGACATCATTCGCATCGCCATGGAACAAACCGGCGTCGATGCCTTTGCCCGGCGTACCATCGATACCCTGTCCGGGGGGGAACGCCAGCGCGCCATCATCGCCCGCGCCATCGCCCAGGAAACACCTGTTGTGTTGCTCGATGAGGTGACCGCGAACCTGGATCTGTGCCATCAACTGGAGGTGTTGGCACTTGCGCGGGAACTTGCCCATGGCGGGCGGCTCATCATCGCGGCGATCCATGATCTCACCCTGGCATCGCGCTTCTGCGATCGACTGGTTTTACTGGCCGAGTGTGGGATCCGGGCGGAGGGGGCGCCCCGCGCCGTGCTGACCGAGGACAATCTCGATCGGTTTTTTGGTGTGGAGGCCCATATCGAGGAAGCGCCGGTGGGCGGTGGACTCAACATTACGCCGCTATTGCAACGGAACAAAAATGGAGATGGTGTATCGAGCCGTAGGATGGTTTGAGATGCCGGAATTTGAGCTAACACATTTAGTTACGCGTTTAGTTACGCGTTGTCGTCTCGATACTGTTTCGCGCGTTCGAACAAGGCCTTGATGGTTTCTCCATCCTTGTGCCGGATGTCATGGGTAACGGAC
>JABDQX010000054.1 GCA_013042035.1 Gammaproteobacteria bacterium | reverse complement strand
GATTATGGCTGCGATGACTTGTGAGCCCGAGTGCGTTAGCTTAAAGCGGCGCGGCGCCAAACATGTTGAGAAATTAATTGCTGGGATGTCACTGCAAGAGCAGTTGGAATTTTGGCGCAAGCGCACTGAATCCATGCTGGAACGTCAAAGAGAATTACCACGAAAACAAGCAATTGCCCAACGTACCGAATCACGCCTTGTTCGCTCGTTCCCAACACGGAAAAGCGGCGTTTGAATTACCGATAGTCCACGAAATCCGGTAAACCCTGAAGCCGATCGGTACACGACGATTCCCAATTATTCCGGGGATACGCCCGAAGGAACGCTGTTGCGCAATCGCCTTTTTCGTGTCTTTCGTGGCAATCTTTATGGACATCACCGCGTCACCTGCTCCCGGAGATAGACCGGCTGAGTGTGTTCTACCGTTACGGATTGCCGAGCGCCAGCTCGGCAAATGGTCTTTTTTAGCGCAGGATTCGGACTATAACCAGGGATATAATCCCTCGTTACCATAGAACTGAACAGCTCTGGATATGCGGTCATGTGGAATGACAATATCGATATTGGAATGAGTAGGCGTCAAGATCGTCCTTTATAAAAATGCCAACACTACTGCTTCAGGATGGATTCAGGTTCTTTTTTTATGCGAATGAACACGAACCTAAACATATCCATATTGCAAAGGCGGATGACTTTGCAAAGATAGAACTGACAACGCTGCGTATCGTCAATAACTATTTGAAGCCGAAAGACTTAAAAAAGGCGTTGGCCATTGTTCAATCACACAGTGCCGAATTCGAGGTGCAATGGAATGAGTATTTCAATAAAGGGTAAAGCCGTTTATTTCGACGACCGATATCTTCGGGTCGAACTCGAGGATGGGCGAATCATTGCAACCCCTATGCCCTGGTACCGGGCGTTGCAAAGCGCCTCTCTCGACCAATTGAGAAACTATCGATTCATTTGCCGGGGTACGGGTATCGAGTGGTCTGATCTTGATTACCAACTAAGTATCGAAAGCATGTTGGTTGCGCGCCATGAAAAAATGGCAGCCTAGGAGTCTGTTTGTTATCGGAGCTTCTTGTACTGCTATCCGGTCACGTCTTGTTTTTGGTGAACGCTTTTTGATTCGGTTCTTTTGCCTCGAAGAGGCTGCATAAAATAGCCCAGGGTTGGGCGAAGCCCTACCCTGGGTTAGCGGAGTCAAGGCGTCAACCCCAACGGGGTTGTGTAAGAAAACATCAGAAAAACGCCATGGCGCAACCGTTATCATCCGTGGCTTGGAATTGAATGAACGAGAACGGGACGGCCGGTATGCATGGGAATCAGGACGCAACCCCGTTGGGGTTGAGATCCCGTGGTTACAGCACCCAGGGTAGCGGCTGCGCCGCAACCCTAATGTAATGGTCCGCCCCACTCCTCAAACGGCATCTAATGGGCCAAGATGTAAATTTTCAAACATCAAAACGGGAGTGAGGCAAAACCATGGCAAATAGTAGCAAAAAAGGGTCG
The DNA here is from genome assembly GCA_013042035.1 of Gammaproteobacteria bacterium. Classification (GTDB taxonomy): domain Bacteria; phylum Pseudomonadota; class Gammaproteobacteria; order HK1; family HK1; genus JABDQX01. The sequence goes on along the minus strand of JABDQX010000054.1, from coordinate 509 downwards.
ATAAAAGTGCTGGGAATCGATATAGCCAAGCACAGCTTTCAACTGCACGGTGTGGATGAAGGAGGGCATATTGTCTTCAAAAAGAAGTTGACCAGGAACAAATTGACGGAAGTAATGGCCAATCTTCCGCCCTGTGTGATCGGTATGGAAGCGTGCGGTGGTGCTCACCATTGGTATCGTGTTTTCACCGAAATGGGACATAGTGTTCACCTGATAGCGCCACAGTTTGTCAAGCCGTTCGTGAAATCCAACAAGAACGACGTAGCCGATGCCGAAGCGATCTGCGAGGCGGTTGCGCGTCCCTCGATGCGCTTTGTGCCAGCGAAGAGCATCGAGCAGCAAGACGTGCAGGCTCTACATCGCATTCGCAGCCGCCTGATGGCCAACAGAACGGCGCAAAGCAACCAAATCAGAGGCTTGTTGCTTGAATACGGAATCATTATTCCCAAAGGAATGAGCCAGTTGAGAAAACGGATTCCGGAGATTCTCGAGGACGACGAGAATAATTT
>JABDQX010000052.1 GCA_013042035.1 Gammaproteobacteria bacterium | reverse complement strand
GTGCTCATCCCCGCAGCGCGCATGCGCCATTACCTGGGGCTTTGGCCGGCGTTGCGTAGCACATTGCTGGAACTCATCCTGGGCCGCGCAACGGAACAAGGCATGGAACTGGGTCGATTGCGTCACTTGCAGGAGCGCACCGATCTGGTGTTGGATCGGATCGACAGTGTGGCGGAAACATTGCTGTCAGGTGATCAGTCTAGTGAGACCCATCAGCGTAAATATCTTCTCAAATCTATGCCTGCCGATATCCGCAGTCACATGAAGAAACAAGAAACCTTGGAGCAGGCCTACCTACCGGGAACCCGCACCCGCGAGGACCGCGTTCGTTGTCGGCGCGATCTCCCCGACAAAGATTTGGGGAAATACCAGCGAACGAGCCGCTTCGGAACGGGGCTTAGCCGTAAGGAGTATGTGCGCTCTGTTGGTCATGATGAATATGACAAACTGCTGAGTCTCAAGGAGGGGCGGCTGATCCGAAAAACTCGCTATCATTTGCGTTCTTCGGAATCGGGTATAAGTCTACGCCTCGACGAATTCGAGAAAAGTTTATCCGGTTTGGTGTTGGTGGAGGCGGAGTTTCTGGATGCCGAACGCGCCCGTTCTTTCGAGCTTCCAGGGTGGCTGGCCCAATGGGTGGAAAAGGAAGTCACCGAAGACAAGGCCCATGGGAACCACGCTTTAGCGCAGCATGGTCGGCCATCGACATAACGCCGGATTTCCCACGATGATATGTCCACAAGATCACAAAGACTGGCGCCCTGCTGCGGATCTGACGACACTTCGCCTGCGTGCGAAGGTCCTTGCCGAAATTCGGACCTTCTTCGCCGAACGAAAGGTGCTGGAGGTAGAAACCCCACTGCTTGCCTCGACGACGACGACGGAGCCTCATCTGGCCAGCATGGAGGTACTTCATGGCAATAGTCATGAGGGGATGCATCACCCCCGGCATATGAAAGAACGCTGTCCTCTGCAATGGACATCGCCCCCGCGCGGCGGGTTTCTTCAGACATCTCCGGAATCCTTCATGAAACGCCTGCTCGCGACCGGGAGCGGACCGATATTCCAAATCTGCAAGGCCTTCAGGGCGGAAGAAGTTGGGCGCCATCACAACCCGGAGTTCACGATATTGGAGTGGTATCGACTGGGATTCGATAGCTGGGCATTGATGGATGAGATCGATGAACTGATGGGCGCGATCCTCGGTACCGGCCCTGGGCAGCGCATCAGCTACGCCGATGCCTTTGGGCGCCACGCGGGGCTTGATCCCTTCCGAGAGCCATTATCGGCGTTGCAGGCGTATACCCGCACCCTGGGTGTGGCGCCCGCGGATAGTGAATCTCTCGAGCGGGAGGCTTGCCTGGATCTGATATTGACTCAGGTCGTCCAACCGGCACTGGTTCCCCGCGTTACGAATACGCCGCTCAACAATCGGCAGCAATCTATTGATTCCATGCAAGAAGGTAGTCGAAGGCATTTGCCATGCGCGGCACCGGTCTTTATCTTCGGTTTCCCGGCAAATCAGGCATCCATGGCGAAACTTACCGATGACACCGCGGTAGCGGAACGCTTCGAGTTGTTTATCGATGGTATCGAGCTGGCCAATGGTTACCGTGAATTGGGCGATAGCCGGGAACAACGTACTCGCTTTCTTGCCGATATCGAAAATCGCCGAGAGAAGCGATTGCCGGAGATACCGGTAGACGAGAGATTGCTTCAGGCATTGGCGCACGGGTTACCGGATTGCGCCGGTGTCGCCCTCGGAATCGATCGGTTGGTGATGTTGGCAGCGGCGAAAACGAGCCTGGATGAGGTGCTGGCGTTTCCGTTTGGGCGGGCTTGAAGTGGGAAATGGGGAGGAGGGCAACGGGCCGGAAGATTCCCCGTTATTTTGTTCAAGATTCCGGCGATAAAAGGCTATTTTCTACTTTCCACTTCCTATGGCAATCGAGGCCAGAATCGCCATGATCCGTTCTGGCGTCTGAATGTGGTATTCCGTGGCGTCTATGTAAAAATCATTCCCGGTCAGTTTGAGAAACCGCCACAGGCTTCCCGTCGTTACACAGCCATAAATTGCATCTATCTTATTGTTTTTAGGCTGTTGCCTTTGGGCATTGAATCTCTGGGCGGCAATCATCTCGGCGCCACATTGAGCAATGCCGCTTTTGATATTGTCGTTTTTGGCCTCGACCATCATTAGAATCGGCGCATCCAGCCGATATTGCTCACGAGATCTGGAGAGGATGAAACCACACCGTCCCGAGAGCCCGGCTTTGTGGTCCACGTTGAATTCGATCCCGGAGAACAGACTGATGTCCTTCAGATTTAACTTGAGCTTCGCCAGAAGGGGCGCCACGATCAACTCCGACCTGGCCTTCTCGGTATCGATAGCCAGCGCCAGCGGAACAAATTCCTCCAGCATGGCCAGCAATTCTTTTGGAAGTTCATAATCGGAAATTTCAGGAAAAAGCCTCTGGTCTTCCATAAAGACAAGATGGAATTTGTCCTGTAAATCGGCGATCGTGAAGTCGCTGTAGCGCATTGTTTTTCCAAATGGCTAACGAAATTGCCGTGCGCAACGCTAGTTGGCGGGCCGTTGCAGCCAGACATAGCGATTGCCTTTCCACTCCCCGAACATCTCGGAGATCTGGGGGTGCCGACACGGTTCGCCGGTATCATCCTCCTGGAGATTTTGCTCCGAGACATAGGCGATATAGGTGGTTTCCTCATTTTCGGCCAACAGGTGATAGAAGGGCTGATCCTTAGGGGGCCTGACCTCCGGCGGTATCGATTCGTACCATTCTTCGGTATTCATATAGATGGGATCGACATCGAATATGACCCCACGGAAGGGAAAATGCCGGTGCCGAACGATTTGACCGATGGAGAATCTGGCCGTTGCGTCTTTCATGTATTGCTCCTCGAGTGATGGATCCTGGAGCCTAATCATGCTTGGACCGGATTGGTCAGCCGACCTATGCGTTCAATCTCGATAGTTACCTCGTCTCCGGCCTTTAAATATTGAGGAGGCTTGCGCACGTAACCCACACCCCACGGGGTTCCCGACAGAATGATTGTTCCCGGCAGCAGTGTCGTATCCTGGCTAAGATAACTGATAAGCTTCGCAACGGAGAATATCATGTCGCCGGTTGTGTTGTTCTGCATGGTTTCTCCGTTTACCAAGGTGTGTAGCGCCAGGTTTTGGGGATCGGGTATCTCATTGGCTGTCACAAGCACCGGCCCTAATGGACAGAATCCATCGAATCCCTTGCCGCGAATCCACTGCTTGCCCCCTGCGTTTCTTTGCCACTTTCTGGCCGAAATATCGTTCGCCACGGTGTAGCCAAGGACATGACGCAAGGCATCGGCCTCCGTAACATCCCGGGCGCTGGTGCCGATGACAACGGCAAGCTCACCCTCGAAGTCTACTTCCGGACCGCGCGTGCAGCATTTCGGGAGAAAAACCGGGTCACCGGGGCCGATTACCGCAGTTGTCGGTTTCATAAAGACAATGGGGTATTCCGGTAATTCCGAGCCGGTTTCACGGGCGTGTTCCTGGTAGTTGAGGCCAATGCAGTAGATATTGACGGGTGAAATGGGCGCCAATAATCGTGTTACCTTCACGATTTGGCCGGTAGGGTCGAAACGACCGAAGACATCGCCTTCCAGTAGTTCAGCGCGGCCATCCTGGTAGTTGGTTCCAAAGCGGATATCTCCGCTCTCGGTAAGGAATCGGATTATGTTCATGACGAGATTCTCCTCAAGTAAGGCCCTCTGTGTGCAACCTTTTCTTATAAGTTGCTGTCATAAGCGGCCGTAATAAGCTACTGATCTCCAGAAAATATCATTGTCCAATAGGATTCTTTTTGGCTTGTAACCGGCTGAAAATCCCACGTTCGGAAAACGTTGCACACGGAGTAAAGACATCTAATGCTACCACAATTTCCCGATCATACAGCGCAACCGTATCTTTGCCAGGGTGAATTTGTTCTATCTGACAATTCTAATAGATACAAATGGTTGGGCCGCAT
>JABDQX010000039.1 GCA_013042035.1 Gammaproteobacteria bacterium | reverse complement strand
ACTGCCGCCCATTCTGCCGTCTGCCCAAGCACCTGCCGTCGCCCTCCACGCGAGGGCGTGGATTGAAACACGGCGGACGCGGATGTCGCCGCGATGCCCTTGGAGGTCGCCCCTCACGCGGGAGCGGGGTTTGAAACCTTTTTAGCCGATCATCGTCAACTGTTAATTACCAACAGTCGATTATCGGTTATCAGGGGTATTGTTCCCGCGGGCCACCGGATGGATAATAGCCGCATCAGTCAACACTCAGAGGCCGTGAAAAAATCCTCCGACCGTTGCGAGGCGATTCCCGTGCGTGGCTGGCAACGCTGCCAGACGCGATTCGGGGGCTCCCACGCCAGGTTCGGGCTTTTTCCACGGCCTCTCGGCCATTTTGAGAGCCTGTTTGGTTAACCAAACAGGCTCTGAGTAGAGGAATCCGCCAACATTACCACTTTCCATTCAACAGGGGCCCCGCCGAACATCATACCCAGATCCGGGCATAATATTTCCCGTGCCAACATCAGCGAGAGCGCCATCAAGGTATTGTACCAGCTGAAAAAAGCCGGTTTCGAAGGATATCTGGTCGGTGGCAGCGTCCGTGATCTTCTCCTTGGGCGAAAGCCGAAGGATTTCGATATCGTTACCAACGCGCATCCGGAACAGGTTCGCGATCTCTTCAGAAAAAGATGCATCCTCATCGGACGGCGATTCCGATTGGCCCACGTGCGCTTTGGGGGCGAAATCATTGAGGTTGCGACATTTCGCGGCCTTGGTGATGCGTTGGATGATGGCGATCGGGTTACCGTGGACGGACGAATCGTGCGGGATAATGTGTACGGGACATCCATCGCGGAAGACGTTTGGCGCCGGGATTTCTCGATAAACGGCCTGTATTACAGCATCGCTGATTTTTCCGTCACCGATTTTGCCGGCGGCATGGCCGATCTGGATGCGCGCACGCTTCGCCTCATTGGTGATCCGGAGATGCGCTATCGGGAAGATGCCGTTCGTACCTTGCGGGCTGCCCGGTTCGCCGCCAAGCTCGACTTCCGGATCCACCCCGATACCGAGGCCCCGATTCGCGAATTCGGCAAATTGCTCGAGGCGGTGCCACCGGCCCGCTTGTTCGATGAGGTCCTGAAGCTTTTCCAGGGTGGGCACGCCCTGGCTTCCTTCCGGGTGCTTCGCCACTATGGTCTGTTCGATCAATTGTTCCCCGCCACCGCATCCGTGTTTGCCGAGCCCGAATCGGATTTTTTCCTGACGCTGCTGGAGCGCGCCCTGGCCAACACCGACGCGCGGATCGCCGAAGGCAAGCCGGTGACCCCGAGTTTTCTGTTCGCCGCGCTTCTCTGGGGACCCATGCAGCAGCTTGCAAAACGTTACCAGGTGCGAGGCATGTCCCCGATCCCGGCGCTCGAAGCGGCAAGCCGCGAGGTTGTCAACGAGCAGGTCAAGCATGTCATGTTGCCGCGTCGATTTACTGTCATGACCAAGGAGATCTGGGCTCTCCAGCCGCGTCTTGTACGGAACGTCAGAAGGCGTCCCAAACAAACCGTTCGCCATCCCAGGTTCCGGGCGGCCTATGATTTTCTGGTGCTTCGCGCCGAGGCGGGCGAGAAAGAGGTCAAGGATATCGCCAAGTGGTGGACCGATTTCCAGGAAAACAATAAACCCGTGCATGAGGTGCCGGCCAAAAAGTCCGGTCAAGCCAGGCGGCATTTTGGGAAAAAGAAATGAAACAACCTGATCTTCTACGCGCGGTCGATCACCCCAGGGTAAATTCGGCTATTTTCTTTCCACGCCGGGATCCGGGATTGCCATCACCGGCCGGCAGCGAGGATTTTCGTATCGAGGTCGCGCCGGGTATCTCGGTGGCCGCCCGCTACCATCCCCGCAAGGCGGCTTCGGCAACGATCCTTCACTTCCACGGCAACGGCGAGATCGTGGCCGATTATGACAATATCGTCCCCATGTTTCACGCCGCGGGCGCCTCGCTCATCTCGGTGGACTATCGGGGCTACGGACAAAGCGATGGCCAACCCACGGCCCGCAGTATGATCGATGACGCCCACGTGGTTTTGGATTTTATGTTGAAGATGCGCGATGAACGTGGCCATACCGGGCCTTTGGTGGTGATGGGGCGCAGTCTTGGCAGCGCGCCGGCCATCGAGCTTGCCGCCGCCCGGGGAGATGATACGGCGGGACTGATCGTGGAAAGTGGTTTTGCGCAGACACTGCCTCTGCTCGAGCTTTTCGGCATCTTCCCCGATGATATCGATCTTTGTCCCGATGACTACCGGGATAACGAGGACAAGATGGCCGAGGTGCAAAACCCGGTTTTGGTCCTGCATGCCGAGTGGGATCAGGTGCTCGTACCCTGGCACGGGAAGCGGAACTTCGAGTGTGCGACATTCCCCCGGAAACGCCTGATAATGATCCCGAACGCCGACCACAGCACCATCATGATGTTCGGTGGGAATCGGTATTGGGGAGGGATCGCGGAATTTCTGAAAGGTCTTGATGGTTTTACGGAGTGAGTCGTCATGGGCAACGCAGCGGGCCACAATTCGGGAGCTGCCGCGATAGACTGGGGATTTTTCAGACACCCTCTCAGGCACACTCTAAAAAACGGAGGCAAAACATAATGAGCCAAAAAACCGTATTGGTCATTCTGGGAACCGGTTTCGAAGAAGTCGAGGCCCTGGCGCCGGTGGATATGCTGCGTCGCGCCGAGGTGTCATGCCAGATGGCGTCGGTGGAGACCGATCGCTGGGTAACCGGCAGAAATGGGATCCGGGTGGAAGCGGATGTACTGTTCGAGGCAATCAGCAACCGGACCTTCGATGCCTTGATCATTCCAGGTGGTCCGGGAACAGCGCAATTGCGTAAGAATCACGCGGTACTGGAGATGATCCAGGCCCACCGGAAACAGGACAAGGTCGTTGGCGCCATCTGCGCCGCCCCCGTGGTATTGCTTGATGCCGGTGTGCTGCCTGGCCCCAGGCATACCGGTCACATGACTATCCTCGGTGAACTGCCCGGGATCGAGGAGGAGCAGCGCGTCGTGGTCGATGGCAAGGTGATTACCTCGCGTGGCGCGGGAACCGCCATCGATTTCGGTCTGGCCCTGGTCGCTGCCCTGGTGGGCGAGGATGCGGCGGAACAGGTGGCGAAGAGTATCCATTATCCCCTGAACGGCTCGCTTTCTTGATGAATCAGCCCGGTCCCTGGCATGCCTTTTTCGCTTTGTTCCGCCGTGACCTGATGCTGGCGATACGCCGTAGAAACGAACTGGCCAACCCACTGTTGTTTTTCGTGTTGGTGATTGCCTTGTTCGCCATGGGGATTCGGGCAGAGGAACACGGCAAACTGCTGCCCATCATGGCGCCGGGCGTTATCTGGGTCGCGGCATTGCTTTCCACCTTACTTTCGCTGGAAGGGATGTTCCGCTCCGACTTCGAGGACGGTTCCCTGGAGCAGATGCTGCTCAGTCCCTATCCTACCTTGCTTCTGGTGCTGGCCAAGGTATCGGCCCACTGGCTGGTGACGGGCCTGCCGCTTATCCTTTTGGCCCCCCTGTCGGGGGTATTGATGTCGCTGCCAATGGATGCCATGGGGACGCTCATCCATACACTGCTTCTCGGTACGCCGGTGCTTAGTCTGGTGGGCGCCATTGGTGTTTCCCTGACGGTTGGACTGCGGCGCGGTGGCGCGTTGCTGTCATTGCTTATATTGCCGTTGTATATCCCTGTGTTACTCTTTGCGGCCAAGGCCGTTGCCGACTCGACGCTGGGTCTTTCCGTGATATTTCCCCTCAAGATGCTCGGTGCCATGTTGTTGCTGTGGCTGGCCCTGGGGCCCGTGGCCACCGTGGCGGCGCTGAGGATTAGCGTGGACTGATAAGGCGCTCAATTCGGGATTGGATATGACTATTGACTGGAAAGGCTATGATCCGGGCCAGTGTCATGACGAGCTTATTGCCTCGCCCGACCATGCCCGCGCCGCCGCTCGCCATTTGATCACCTGGCTGGGCTCCCTGTCCCCGGAGGAGCTGCATTCGCGCAAACTGCACGCTGAACTTGCCATCATCGACAAAGGGGTAACCTTCACGGTTTACAGCGATGGCGAGAATATCGATCGCGCCTGGCCTTTCGACATCATTCCCCGCGTCATGCCGCTAAGTGAATGGCGATCCATCGAGGCCGGTCTCAAGCAGCGTCTGCGAGCCCTCAACCTGTTCATTCACGATCTCTACCACGAGCAGAAAATCCTGCAAGACGGCGTGATTCCCCGCCCACTGATAGAGGCATCCAAGGGATTCCGGAAAGAGTGCATGGGCGTCATTCCCGCCCATAACGTCTGGGCGCATATCTGCGGTAGCGATCTGGTTCGCGACAGCGATGGGACCATCTATGTTCTTGAGGATAACCTACGTGTGCCTTCCGGTGTCTCCTATATGATCGAGAACCGGGAGGTTACCAAGCGGATATTGCCGGAACTGTTCGAGAACAACACAATCTTGCCGGTGGATGACTATCCCGACCGGTTGCTGGAGATGTTGCAGTCGTTGTCGCTTCATCGGCGCAAACGCAAGGGCGTGGTCGTATTGACGCCGGGCATCTACAACGCCGCCTATTTCGAGCACGCTTTTTTGGCGCGTAGCATGGGTGTGGAGC
>JABDQX010000035.1 GCA_013042035.1 Gammaproteobacteria bacterium | reverse complement strand
GGTCTTCTGCAGCGGCTTATCGTTCATGTTGGCATACATGTTGGTGCCGACGAAGATGGCCTTGCGTTTGGCCGCGTCCGCCGCCCGTTTGTCCGCTACTTCGCTAATTTGCCCCTGGGGAATACCTTTCTCCAGGGCCTCGAACATGCCACCTGCCTTTTCCATCTCCTGGAAGATCTCCCAGGCCTTTCTGGCAACGGTATTGGTGAGAGATTCCACATACCAGGAACCACCGGCGGGATCCACGGTCGCGGTCAGATTGGTCTCTTCGCGCAGGATGGTGTGGGTATTTCTGGCGATGCGCCGGGAGAAATCGGTGGGCTCCCCGGCCACTGCGTCGTAAGGCGCGATATGCATGCTGTTCACGCCGCCGAGTACACCGGAGAAGCTTTCGGTGGTGGTGCGCAGCATATTCACGTAGGGGTCGTAGAGGGTCTTGTTCCAAGCCGAGGTTCGGGCATGGATCGACATCTTTTGGGATTCTTCGTTACCGCCGAATGCCTTGACGATCTTGGCCCAGGCGATGCGGGCAGCCCGCATCCGGGCAATCTCCATGAAGAAGTTCGAGCCGATGGAGAATGAGAACAGGATACGCGGGGCGATGTCATCGACACTCGGCCCCCGGCGCGTGACCTCCCGCAGGTATTCCACCGCAGTTGCCAGGGCAAAGCCCAGTTCCTGGGTAGCGCTGGCTCCACCATCGTGATAGGGATGTCCCTGAACGGAGATGGTGAGTAAGTTGGGTGCGTTTTCGCTGGCCCAGCGGGTCAGTTGCGCCATGCCGTCATAAACGCCATTGAGGGGTCGTGGCAGGTGGCCGTCCCGGGCCAAGGCGCCCAAGGGGTCCATGCCGATGCAGCCATCCAGTGCGTCGATGGATTTGCCCTGTTTTTTCATCATCGCAAACACAAGCGCCGCGATGGGGATGCCTTCTGCGCCGGCTTGCATGAGAAAATGAATTTGGGTGAGATCCACGCCTTCCAGCGCCTGTTCCATATCCTGGGCACTGGCGATGGAAACGCCGCCCTTGCCCACATCGTCTCCGACATCCCCGTCGGGGTCCTCACCCATCAGTGCGGCCTGATCCAGCACCAGATTTACCGCGCTCTGTCCACGGGGAAGATCGGCCCGCAAGGCTTCGTTGAAATCCTTGGCGGTGGCATAGGTGAGTTCCTGTGTGACTTCCCAGGCCTTTTCCTGATAACCGAGTGTCGAGGTGCCCCGTGCATACGGCGCGCTCCCAGGCAGAGAATCCACATGGGATAGGCCCGTCAGGGCATCCTGTTGATACATGGGTTGAAGGTCGATGCCTTCATGGGTTTTTGTAATCAGTTTCTCGAAAGATGCACCCTTTAGCCCTTTTTCGGCGGCCTCCCGCCATTTCTCGTAACTGGGTATCGGGAACTCTTCGAAGGAGATTGATGCTCCTTGTGCTTTGTTTTGTTCTGTCATACCTAATCATCCTCCCATAATTTTGCGTTGCACGATTTTACTTCGCAAAATCATATGGCCCCATTCGTGGGGCAAGATTTGGAAATTTTGTTTTTGATTCGGGTTTTATTGATGTTTCATCTCGGCATCCGCTTCAACCATTTGACACGCAAGGTGATTTCCAGAAAAGAATATACCAATCTCACTTGTCTTCTTGTCCGTCTTCTGCGTTACGGCAACAGTTACATAGAACGACTATGCGCCTGTTACCGCGCCTTGAATACGAACAACAATCCTGCGCGATTCCGGTATATTCTTTTTGAGAAATCACCTAAGCGTTCTATGCATATTGACATCATTTTGACAACTGGTTGAAAATTAACTACTTTTCTCGAAATATCAACAAAACCCAGTGTATTCCACCGTAGTATACTCAACCGAACGACTATAATCGAAGGAATTTAGCGCGCGCGGCGGTATGGGCATGACGGACAACAAAAGGTCCGAATAAACGGCGGTGAAGATTGTGCGGTTACTTTCCCGCGCAAACCTTCCGTGCAAACAGCAAATCCTCCCATCCCCGGCGTTTTTGCAGAGGCGATCGAAGGAAATACGCCGGGTGGTAAGTGACAACGACGGGGATACCGGTATCCCGGAATGTGTAGGAGCGGCCGCGCATCTGGCCGATGGGGGTCGTGGTGGCGAGCAGGTTCTGGGCTGCGATGCGCCCGACCGCCAGGATGATTTTCGGTTTTATAAGCTCAATCTGGCGCAGCAGGAAGGCTTCGCAGG
>JABDQX010000027.1 GCA_013042035.1 Gammaproteobacteria bacterium | reverse complement strand
GGGTTCGAGCGTACTTAGAATGGGGACCATCAGATAGCGAAAGGGACTGCTCCAATGGGGCCGGTGGTAATCCACGAAAAGCACCTTTCCGCCCGGCTTGGTGACTCGAAGCGCCTCACGGATTGTGTCTTTCCGCACTTCGAGAGGTTGTTCGTGGAGCAAGAAGAACACCACCACGTTGTCGTAAGTGGCATCCTGGAAAGCCAGGTTCGTGGAATCCTGGTGATGCAGGCAGACATTGGGAAAGCCATTGATTTTGGTACTGGCGTTCTCGAGTTGTACCGGCGCAACGTCCACGATATCCAGGGAAGCATCTTCAGTCAGCCTTTCGGCCACCTTCTGGGAAAAGTCACCGTACACACAGGCAACCTGTAGATTCCGTCCGTGAATGGATGCGCCTATTTCATCCAGGGCCGTATCGCGCAGTGCGGCAAAGTTTCCCCATAAAATAACGTTTACAAGCCACTGACGTTCGAAGAAGCGAACCGCGTTGGGATGCAGGTAGGCCCACCAATAGACATCCTTGAGATATTTGGGAACATGAATATGTTCCGAGATTTGAGGCTGGTCACTATCCTTTTTACAGACCGGGTTTTGACGGTGGTCCACGATAGCATCATTGTCCATGGCGGCTCCAATGGGACTGAGAGGTTGTAAAAAAATCCCCGTGACGACCGGGTGATTTTTTCACAACCCCTGAAAGGTTTTTCGACATTTCGAGCTGTATGCAAACGCTGTTTGCATACAGCTCACGAGGCCCATTGGGGTATGTCGCGAAAAGGCTACATACCCCACAGATATACGACTGACATGATCGTGCCGATCCCCGCCAGGAGATAGAGCACCACGGCAACCGGTATATCGGCCCTGATACCGAAATCATTTATGGCGATTCGGAATCTGTGGGCGGCGTGCCACAGTGACAGGGAGAGTACGCCGAACAGGATGAGTTTGCCAAGCCAATGGGAAGCAAACCCGTGTATCTCGCTGTAGCTCAGTCCGTTCGGTGCAACCCCAATGGCAACCAGTAGGGTTATCAGCACCAACGCGGGCGTCAGGAAAGCGGTTAGCGTACCACCACCGGCAAACAGACCCCATATGATGGGCTTGTTGGATATTTTGCTGGATCCGGACATATCAGAATACCCCCGCTAAAAATAGGACCACGATAGTCGCCACGGCCCAAATCCCATAATGGGCGCCGATGATAATTCCACCGGGCAGAAAATCCTCGCCCACCTGGACAGGCATCGCCTGGGGCGTGACGTTGAACCAGGCAATGGAATGGTAGATGACAAACAAGAGCGCCACGATGAGAAAGACCACATAAAATGGGCTTTCCAATACCGCGAGGAACTCGTTGTAGGCCACCTCTCCTTGGGACAGAGCGCCAAGGCCACAAATCAGGAGAAAGGCATGGAGTCCGATAAAGAGGGAAGTAACCTCACGGGCCATATAGCGGACGTACCGGCCTTGTCGGAGATACCAGGTGTACTTGGGAATCTCTCGGGTGTAAGGATTTCTCATGATTTACTCCAGGGCATCAGCCGTTTCTTATACCAATCGACAGTACTCGCGATCTTCATCTGCTGCAGGGAGCTTGCCGGATCCACATGACCGGGACAAACCTCGGAACAGGCCCCGACGAAAGAGCATTCCCACACCCCGATATTGGTGGCCGTGACCTTCATACGCTCCTGACAGCCGCCATCCCGGGAATCGATGTTGTATCGATGGGCCAGGGAAAGCGCCGCCGGACCGAGGAAGTCCGGGATCAAGCCATATTGGGGACAGGCCGAATAGCACAGCATGCAATTGATACACAGGGTGTATTGCTTGAATTTTTTGAGCTGCTTGGGCGTTTGCAGGTATTCCCCTTCCTCGATGGATTTGGGCTGCTTGGGGATGAGAAACGGCTTGACCTTGGTCAACTTTTCGACAAAGTCATCAATGACCGTGACCAAGTCCCGTTCGATGGGGAAGTGATAGAGGGGTTCGACCCGAATCGTGTCCCCATAGTCCTTGAGGAACGCCTTGCACGACAGCGTGGGTTCGCCATCAATCATCATGCCGCAGCTACCGCACACTGCCATGTGGCAGGACCACCGGTAGCTCAATGTGGTATCGGTATTATCCTTGACATAGTTCAGGGCATCCAGAACCACCCAATCATCCTGACACGGCACGGCCTTGTAGGTCTGAAACCGGGGTTCGCTGTCTTTGTCAGGGTCATACCGCAAAACTTCGAGGTTGATTTTCCGTTCGCTCATTTCTTATCTCCCGAATAATCGCGTACGCCCGGTGGGGATTTGGTAATCACCACATCCAGATAATCGATGCGCGGTTTTTCCTCTCCCTGATAGTAGGTCAGGGTATGCTTCAGGAAATTGTCGTCATCGCGCGTTTCGAAGTCGAGACGCTGATGGGCTCCACGGGATTCCTTGCGGGCATACGCCCCCTCGGCCATGCACTGGGCGGCCATCAGCATGGCGTCGAGCTCCAGCGCCTGTAGCCGGTCCGTATTGTATACGGAGCTTGTATCGTGCAGCGCGATGTTGGGGAAACGTTTGCGCAAATCGTCGATCTTTTTACAGGTTTCCTGGGTCCCTTCCTCGGATCGATAGATGCCGACGCCCTCTTCCATGGTGTCCATCATCTCTTTTCGGATGCCCGCTATGCGCTCCGAGCCGTTGGACTTGAAGATACCCTCGACCCGTTTTTGCGCAGCTTCCGCCAATGGGGAAACCGCCGAATCCTTGACCGTTTTGTCACCGGTCTTGACATATTCGATGGCGTTTAGCGCCGCTTTCTTGCCGAATACGAGCAATTCCGTCAGGGAATTGGAGCCCAGCCGATTGGCGCCATTGATGCTCACGCACGCGCATTCGCCAACCGCGTACAGGCCGGGGATGGACGTGGCCGCATCGATGTTGGTGTGGATGCCACCCATCACGTAATGAACCACCGGTCGCACCGGCACCGGCTCTTTTACCGGATCGACACCCGAGTAACTGATGGACAGATCCCGAACCAGCGGCAGACGTTCGTCGATGTGCTTCTCACCAAGGTGCGTCATGTCCAGATTGACGGAATCGCCCCATTTGGTGGGTATCGTGTTGCCCTTTTGCTGTTCGTGCCAGAACGCCTGACTGAGGCGATCCCGGGGGCCCAGCTCCATGGTTTTTAGTTTGGGTTGTCCCAGCGGGGTTTCCGGTCCCATGCCGTAGTCCTGCAGATAACGATAGCCGTCCTTGTTACGCATGACACCACCTTCACCTCGGCAACCCTCCGTGAGCAGAATACCGGTGGACAGGAGACCCGTCGGGTGGTACTGGACGAATTCCATGTCTTTCAAGGCCACACCGGCCCGATAGGCCAGCGCCATGCCATCGCCTGTTTTGACGGCACCGTTAGTGGTGAACGGGAATACCCGGCCCGCGCCGCCGCTGCAGATAATCACGGCCTTGGCGTTGAACTGGAACATCCTTCCGCTTTTCATTTCGATAGCGACAACACCCTGGCAACGACCGTCCTCGACGAGAAGATCGGTGCAGAAGTATTCGTCGTAGCGTTTGATGTCGGGGTATTTTAGCGAGGTTTGGAAGAGGGTGTGAAGGATGTGGAAACCACTTTTGTCGGCGGCGAACCAGGTTCGTTTGATCTTCATGCCACCGAATGGACGGACGTTGACGCTACCGTCGGCCTGACGACTCCAGGGGCATCCCCAATGCTCCAACTGAGTGAGTTCCTTGGGGGCTTCCTTGATGAAGTACTCCACTGC
>JABDQX010000018.1 GCA_013042035.1 Gammaproteobacteria bacterium | reverse complement strand
GAATTTCCTCCGGATAATGGCAGTCGCGATGAAAGGCCTTGAGAAAATACAGGGCGAGGGTCGGGTTATAAACGTGTTGCTTCGTACGACGGCCAAAGCGATAGCCGTTATAGAACGTCCGCATGGTTTCCATGGCCTCGTCCGCCTGGGACGGGGAAAGTTCACACTCCCTGGCGATTTCGGCCATCATCAAAGCGATCTCGTCTTCCCGAAAACCACACAATTCGTTGAATTGTGGCAGCAGGTAGATGTTCTCGGCCACATTATAGCCACTGGTGAGATCACTCATGACAACTGGCGAGACACCGGTAATGAATACCCGGCCGAGACCGCGTGTACCGGCAGAGGCCTTGATGGTTTTGAACAGAACCTTCATGGCGCCTTCCCCGGACAGGATGGCCTGATAACGGCTCTCGTCGGTGTTACGGTGCGCCATCATCAGCTCATTGGCAAAGTTGTCGTATTCGTCGATGAGTAGATAAAGGAGGTGGCCGGTTTGTTGTACGGCGGCAAGCAGGGATCGGAAGGAGGAAATGGCATCCTGGGAATCGATTTCGATAGGATCGGATAGCATCTGTCGATAATACTTAGAGAAAACGCCAATCCGATCATTCAGGTAACGATAGAGACTACGCTTGATCTCCTCGCCATCGCCCATCGGGCTGACTTCGGAAAAATCCCACTTGAGCACGAAGTATTGGTTATGTTCGGCGGTGGGATTTCGACTGATGGCCAGATGCCCGAATAGTTTATCGAACTCGTCCGCCTTGTTCAGATCGTAGTAGTTTTCCAGCATAGACAGCACCAAGGACTTGCCGAACCGGCGCGGGCGCAGGAACAGCAGTTGGTCACCAGCCGCTTCCAGTAACGGTATGTGGCAGGTGCGATCGACGTAATAGAACTGTCTCGTGATAAGGGTATTGAAATCACTGATGCCGTAGGGGAACTTCATGGACCATTTTGCTCCGGAAGTATATTCTCATGGTGTTACTGTTAGATACAGTGCCGGCCATCTCGCTTTAGTTTTTGTGTGATTAATAATTCTGCTTCGCAAAATTATAGGGTAATTTCTTATCCGCTGCTCTCGGGGACAGATGAGAAATGACGGCTCACCTACTGCGTATGAATTATTTTCACAAAGCAGTTCCAGGATCTCCGCTTTTGTTATACTCATAAAATCAAATAAACAAAATCGCAGTACAAGAACAACCGAATATGTCCCCCAAAACCATACCCCCCCAGACCGTGTTCCGAAAAGACTACACCCCGCCCGATTATTCGATCGATAAGGTTACGCTACATTTCGATCTGGGCGAAGAAGAAACCACCGTGATTTCGCATATGACGATTCACCGTCATGCGGCGGTGGCGCGTCAAGATATTCCTTTGATTTTGGATGGGCACGATCTGATCCTGGATTCGGTTGCCATCGATGATCGGATACTAGGGACGGATGATTACACAGTCGATGCCGAGCATCTCACCGTGCCCGATGTTCCCGGACACTTTACGCTAACGATAACAAACCGAATCCGGCCCCAGGATAATACCGCGCTGGAAGGACTCTACCGATCCGGCGGTAATTTTTGCACGCAATGCGAGGCGGAAGGCTTTCGAAAAATCACTTATTTTCTCGATCGGCCGGATGTACTGGCAAAATATACCACCACAATTGTGGCGAACCGGAAGCGTTATCCGGCCTTGCTCTCCAACGGGAACCTTGTTGATCGGGGTGTGGAACGCGGGAAAATCGACAATGACCGGCACTGGGTTCGCTGGGAAGATCCTTTCCCGAAACCTTGTTATCTCTTTGCCCTGGTGGCGGGCGATCTGGCCTGTCTCACCGATCGATTCACAACCGGCTCGGGCAAGAAGGTACGGCTGGCGCTCTACGTACAGCACCACAATATCGACAAATGCGACCACGCCATGCAATCGCTCAAGAAGGCCATGGCCTGGGACGAAGCGGTGTTTGGTCTTGAGTATGATCTCGACGAATACATGATCGTGGCCGTCGATGATTTCAATATGGGGGCAATGGAGAACAAAGGGCTCAATATCTTCAATGCCCGATATGTCCTGGCCAAGCCGGAGACCGCCACTGACGATGACTATGGGGCCATCGAAGAGGTCATCGCCCACGAATACTTCCATAACTGGACCGGTAATCGCGTAACCTGCCGCGACTGGTTTCAGTTGAGCCTCAAGGAAGGGCTCACCGTATTCCGGGATCAGGAATTTTCCGCGGATCAGGTGGCCCGCTCCATCAAGCGGATTCAGGATGTGCGTATTCTGCGCGAGGCCCAGTTCGCCGAGGATGCCGGTCCCATGGCCCATCCGGTGCGCCCGGATAGCTACATGGAGATCGGCAACTTCTATACCGCGACCATCTACAACAAAGGCGCCGAGCTCATCAGGATGATGCGGGCGCTGCTGGGAGAAGCGGCATTCTTGCGGGGAATCAAACTATATATCGAACGCCATGATGGCCGGGCCGCTACCATTGAGGACTTCGTGGTATCCATGGAGAAGGCCGGTGATGTTGATCTCGCGGCGTTTCGCTACTGGTACGACCAGGCCGGAACCCCGGAGATTACCGCCGAAGGTGTCTATGACGCCCGGCAAAAGACCTACACCCTCGGCTTTTCCCAATCGTGCCGGCCGACGCCCGGTCAGCCCGAAAAATCACTCTTTCATATTCCCGTGCGTCTCGGATTGCTGGATGCCGATGGCCGGGAACTGGCGCTGACGCTCGCGGGGGAAACAGCCGCCTCCGGGGCCACTTCTATCGAGGCCGGTCAGCGCACCCGCGTTCTGTCGTTG
>JABDQX010000017.1 GCA_013042035.1 Gammaproteobacteria bacterium | reverse complement strand
CCATGGAAGAGGAAAAAGAGCGGCTTGAGCAGTTTTTAACCTTTTACGATAAGATTCAGGAACGCGAGCAAGAAATCAAGGAGCAAATGCTCCGAGAAGACCGAGAATCGGCTAATTACATTCACAGTAACCCACTCGAGCTCGCGGACAAACGATTTCAGGCATTAACGACCCTGCTATATCCCAACCTTCCATCCGGGATTGTGCTTGAAAACAATAAAGGAACCAACCAGAAAAGATATGATCTTACCGTGCAGATCGAAGGTGATGATTCTGATGGCATCAATGATGCGCGCGTTATCTGTTTTGACTGGATGCTGATGATGCATGGCGCGAACCATTCCATAGATTTCCTATGGCATGACAACCGGCTATTTGCAGACATGGATCCGCGCCCGCGAGCGGCTTGGTTTTCGCATGTAATGGCATCGATTTTCGGAACCGGAAAACAATACATCGCTACCATCAATACTGAAAATTACGATTCTATGTTGGAATTCCTGTCGGAATCGGGAAGAAAAACCATGGATGACGCAACACTACTGACCCTGCGGGGCGACAGGCAAGAAAATAAACTTCTTGGCATACAATTCGGGAAGTCCGGCCAATAAAAAAGGGCAGACCAACGGCCTGCCCCCATATGAATTCTGACCAAGTCAGAATTTATGCAAAGTCCAACATGCTTTTGTCCCAAATCTCCGGGGCCTCGAAACCCAATAGATTCACGGTCGTCGCGGCCAGATTACTCAAACCGAACTTGTCATCCCCCCGCAGGGCGACGGCCCCGGCACCGGGCCGGTTGTCGTAGAGAATGAAGGGAACCGGATTCAGGGTATGGGCGGTCTTCGATTTGAAGTCGCCGTTGTCTTTTTGTTTCGGCTGACCTTTCTTATCCACTTCGTACATTTCATCGGCATTTCCGTGATCGGCGGTAATGAGCGCCACGCCGCCGAGTTCATCGATAACCGGCAGCAATCGACGCAGGGATAGATCCACCGATTCCACGCCGACGAGCGTGGCCTGATAGATGCCGGTGTGCCCCACCATGTCGCCATTGGCGTAGTTGACGCGCAGGAAACGATGCTGTCCCGAGCGTAACTGCCGAATCAACTCGTCGGTAATCTCTGCCGATTTCATCCAGGGCCGTTCTTCGAACGGTACGACATCCGAGGGAATCTCCACATAGGTTTCCAGATCATCGTTGAATTTCCCGCTACGGTTACCGTTCCAGAAATAGGTCACGTGGCCGTATTTCTGGGTCTCCGAAATGGCAAACTGGGTCACGCCCGCTGCCGCCAGATAGGCGCCCATGGTGTGTTGAATGGCCGGAGGGGCCACCAGGAATCGCTCCGGTATCTGCAAATCCCCATCATATTGAAGCATGCCCGCATAGGTCACATTGGGGAATCGAACGCGATCGAATACATCGAAGTTCTTTTCCGTAAAGGCCTGCGTGATTTCAATGGCTCGGTCGCCCCGGAAATTGAAAAATACCACGCTGTCGTTGTCTTCGATGCGCCCCACCGGCTCACCGTTTTTCGTGATAACGAAGGGCGACAGATCCTGATCGATGACACCGCCGGGTTTTTCTTCCCGTAGCGCCTTGATGGCGCCCGAAGCGGACTCGAAATGTGGCGCTTCTCCAAGCACATGGGTGTGCCAGCCTTTCCGGACCATATCCCAATTGGCCCCGTACCGATCCATGGTGATATTCATGCGCCCACCGCCGCTGGCGATGCAAATGTCGAAATCGGTGCCGTTGACTTCGGACAGGAACTGCTCGAAAGGCTCCACATATTCCAGCGCGGAGGTCTCCGGCACATCGCGCCCGTCCAGCAGGATGTGAATGCGGACACGCTTTTGGCCTTCCTGTTTGGCGCGCAGGATCATCGCCTTCAGGTGTTCGATGTGGGAGTGGACGTTGCCGTCGGAAAAAAGTCCCAGAAAATGCAAGGTAGCGTTGTGTTCCTTGGCGTTCGTGACGACGTCTTTCCACGCTTCTCCCTTGAACAGGTCTTCCGAGGCGATGGCATCGTTCACAAGGGATGCCCCCTGGTTATAGACCTGTCCCGCGCCCATGGCGTTGTGGCCGACCTCGGAATTGCCCATATCGTCATCGCTGGGCATGCCTACCGCTGTCCCGTGGGCCTTCAGGACCGTGTGTTGGTAATCGCTGAACAACCGATCGAGTACGGGGGTATTGGCCTGATAAATAGCGTTTCCCACCTGATTTGTCGTAACACCGATGCCATCCATGACGATGACAACGACAGGACCTTCCACACCAGGGAATTTGGGGTGTTTCTTTAGCATGTTTTTTCTCCAGTAATAAATGAGTTTCATCTATCCACAAACAATAGCTTACTGTAATGAAATTCTCATGGCGCATTTTGGTTCCGACTGCATCAGAATTGAGAGTCGGTTTACAAAAGAGACAAATGCAAAACTCATATTGTGCTTCATAACAAGGCAAAAATGGGCGTTTATAGGGAATAAATGAGCATTGAGTACATTTGTTTAGCGTTTAGCCGAAATTCATCGTGATAGTGTATCCCCAGGATACCGGGTACCGCCATGATAGATATAGCCATTTCCATGGCATACTATTATGCATTCTCATGCAAGGCGTGAGAGCGGGAATCAATGCGTTCCGGATAAGAGACTAAATTTCAACCATGGCTACTTATGCTATCGGAGACATACAAGGCTGCTTTGCGGCATTTACCGCATTGCTCGATGAAATAAAATTCGATCCCGAAAATGACCATCTTTGGATCTGCGGTGATTTAGTCAATCGTGGACCGGATTCAGCGAAGGTGCTGCGCTTTGTGCGCGAATTGGGACAACGGGCAATTGCAGTTCTGGGTAACCACGATCTGACGCTATTGGCCGTGGCGGCCGGTAGCCGATCGCCTCGAAAAAAGGATACCCATGACAACGTTCTGTCGGCGCCGGATCGGGACGAGCTGCTCCACTGGGTGCGTCACCGTCCTTTGTTGCACCATGACGCAACGTTGGGATTTACCATGGTCCATGCGGGCCTGCCGCCACAGTGGGATCGAGTAACGGCAGCGCGCTGCGCCCGCGAGGTAGAGTCTATCCTACAGGACGACAACCTGTGGAAAGATTTCGTCGCCAATATGTTCGGCAATGTGCCCAATCGATGGTCCGAAGCGTTGACCGGTTGGGATCGCCTGCGATTTATTACCAACGGTTTGGTGCGCCTTCGTTATTGTTATGGGGACGGCGCGCTCGAGCTGACCCGTTCGGACCCATCGGATACCCGTGGATCCGATTTGAAGCCGTGGTTCGAGTTGCCGAATCGGCGCAGTATCGGAGAGCGGATCATCTTCGGTCATTGGGCCACCCTCGTGCTGGAACCTCCCAACGATATCGATCTCCCCCGGTCACCGAAGAACCGATCGCCCTCCGAGCTTTCCGTTCGGGCAAATCTTTTTGACTTCTTCACAAGACTACACGGAAAATACGGGGTTTATCCGCTGGATACGGGCTGCGTCTGGGGCAATCGATTAGCGGCGTTGCGTCTGGAAGATCTACGTTACTTCAGCGTGCCTTGTTACAAATAAAGCAGGAGCAAATATGCTTGATATATTGATGCAATATGGACTTTTCCTTGCCGAGGCCATCACGATTGTAATCGCAATCGGTATCGTCATCTCGATGATCGTCGGCGCAACGCATAAAGAACGTAGCATCGAAAAGTTGGAAATCAGGAATATCAATAGCAAATATGAGACCATGGCCGAGGTATTGCGCAGGGAAACATTCTCCAAAAAGGCGCTAAAACAATGGGAAAAGTCTGAAAAGGAAAAAAAGAAAAAGAAGGCCAAGCAACAGGCGAATACGGCAGGCGATACTCAAAAGCGAGTATTCATATTAAATTTCGACGGTGATATCAAGGCAAGCGCCGGCGCTGCGCTGCGCGAGGAGATTACCACCGTGCTCAGTCTTGCAACGCCAAAAGACGAGATCGTCGTACGGTTGGAAAGCGGGGGGGGATTGGTGCATGAACACGGTTTTGCGGCATCACAACTCATGCGTATTCGGCAAAGGGAAATCCCATTGACGGTAACGGTGGATAAAGTCGCGGCCAGTGGCGGTTATATGATGGCCTGCGTGGCAAACCATATCATCGCCGCGCCGTTCGCCATCATCGGTTCCATCGGCGTACTCGCGCAATTGCCGAATTTCCATCGACTGCTGGATCGGCATGGCATCGATTTTGAGCAAATCAAGGCAGGGGACTTCAAGCGAACCGTCACGTTTTTCGGAAAGAACACGGAAAAGGACCGGGAAAAGCTCAAGGAAGAAATCGAAGAAACACACGAATTATTCAAGGCGTTTATCGTAGAAAATCGCGCCGATGTCGACATCGCCAAGGTCTCCACGGGAGAACATTGGTACGGGACGCGTGCCTTGGAACTGAAGCTGATCGATGAACTTATGACCAGCGATGATTATTTGCTGTCGGCAAGTGAAAAGGCGGATTTATACGAGGTTAGCTATACCGCGAAAAAATCCGTTAGCGAGCGGATTGCCGCGGCCATGCAGGCAAGCCTTGAAAGATTGGTGTTGTCTTTCCGGAACGAATTGTTTTATAGATAGTTCCAATGGCCGATTGTTTTATATGAATTGTTGGAATTTTTTCGACTAGATGAAGGCTAGAGACGATATAAGAGCCTGGCATGGCCGAAACCAAAAATAGCCTACGCAAGGCAAAAGCCTGAAACAATCATCGAAGCCCTGTCAGGCTGGCATCAATTAGAGGGTGTCTGAAAATTCTCGGTCGTCGCGAGGCGGTAGCCCGATTGCGGTCCCGCAAGGCGCGGAAGGTGAAAAATCGGGGAGTGTAGCAAGCTACATGACGCGATTTCTCACTCTTTCGCAACGCAGCGGGCCACAATTCGGGGGCCGCCGCAGTAGACTGGGGACTTTTCAGACACGCTCTTAGTATCGATAGGGATAAAACATGCCATCCAAAAAACTGCTTCGATAAGAAAAAAACATGTTCAAAAATATTGGAATCATCGCAAAACATGATGACGTTCGGATAGCCGATACGCTGGAAAAGCTG
>JABDQX010000013.1 GCA_013042035.1 Gammaproteobacteria bacterium | reverse complement strand
GGCGGGAGAAGCGCTGCGTTTTGACGAGTTTTCGGTACGGGTAGGGGTAAAAGGTATCCTGAATGTTCTCAAGTATCACGGAATGATAGGAGGACGTAAGGTGATGTCTTCGGGAGTAGCGTCGGTTCTTGTCCAAACCAGCCGTTGGGTACGCTCTCCGAATGGGGGCATGTTCAGGGCTCGGCGATCCATTGGTGATCGCGCACAACAGGGGGAGGTTCTCGGTTATGTCTCCGATCCCTTTGGAGATAGCCATGAAGAGGTGATCTCACCCAGCAACGGCATCATCATTGGACGGACTAACCTACCCATTGTCAATCCGGGAGACGCTTTGTTTCACATTGCCTTAGTAGGGAAAGTCGAATCGGCCAGCGAGAATCTGGAGACCATTGAGCAAGATATCGAGGTCGATCCGTTATTCGACGAGGATGAAATTATATAGGCCAACCCTTATTTTTCTTCTGGTGCATTTCCGCTCTTGTCATCGCTTTCACCGGGTCCTGTATCCACCACCGTGGTTTTCTTATCACCGGAAAGTACTTTCCAGAACGTCTTTTGCATCACGTCCAAAGACTGCATATGGGAGGGCAGCATGGGTTTCATCAGGTTGAGCACATCGAAGCCCTCCACCCCTGAGCGCATCTTGTCCTGAATCCGCTCCAGCATCTCGTCCTGCAACGGCTTCACATCCGGCAACCCAAAAAAACCCCGTAATTCCCTTGGAGTAACATCAACGTCGATAGTAATCTTCATAATAAATCTTGCTTCGCTATAATTTTGCTTCCCAAAATTATATAGCCCCGCTTCGCGGGGCGGAACATGGAAAAATAAATTCCGGATGAGTTTTACGTATAGCCCAACCGGAATTTATTACGTTAGAACTGCGTATGCTGGCCACCATTAATGGCGATATTGGAACCGGTGATGAAACCGGCATCGTCGCTGGCCAGGAAAGCAACCACGGCACCGATTTCTTCAGGCGTACCGAGCCGACCGACCGGAATCTGCGCAACGATGGAATCGCGAACCTTTTGCGGAATCGCCATGACCATCTTTGTTCCGATATATCCGGGTGAAACGGAATTCACGGTGATACCCTTGCTAGCAACCTCCTGGGCCAGGGACATGGCGAAACCATGCATTCCGGACTTGGAGGCGGAATAGTTGCTTTGTCCGAATTGGCCTTTTTGGCCGTTCAGGGAAGAGATGCAGACAATCCGGCCATACTGGCGTTCAAGCATCCCATCGAGAACCTGCTTCGTCACGTTAAATACGCTGTTCAGGTTGATATCGATGACGCTTTTCCACTGCTCCTCTTTCATCTTCTTGAAAGTGGTGTCCTTGGTGATGCCGGCGCAGTTGACGAGGATATCGATGGGCGCTACATCTTTTTCTATCTGTTGGACCATCGACTGAGCGGATTCGAAACTACTGACATCGCCTTCCACCAGATAATAGTCATTTCCTTGCGCCTTGCTTTCTGCCTGCCATTGCAGTGCACTGTCTTTTTCCGGGGCGATATAGCAGGCGGCCACTTTGTGTCCGGCGTCCGCCAAACACTTACAAATAGCCTGACCAATGCCGCCCGCGCCGCCGGTTACAAATGCTGTCTTTGCCATATTTTTTACCTCGTTCTATTAGTTCTTGGAAATTCAGAAACTTTGTTTTCCCGATAAATGAATGGTGCGATGCACAACGAGCATTGTCAATATAAATTCTGTCAATATAGCTCCCGCACCCCGCGAGAAGCTAAGAGCGTGTCTGAGAAATCCCCGGTCTACTGCGGCGACCCCCGAATTGTGGCCCGCTGCGTTGCAAAAGGTAAGAAATCGAGTCATGTAGCTCGCTACACTCCCCGATTTCTTACCCTCCGCGCCTTGCGGGACCCCAATCGGGCTACCGCCTCGCCACGACCGGGAATTTTCAGACACGCTCTAAGTAGAGATTGCGGCACTTTCCGTTTTTTCCACGGATACAGGCAAAGCGGCGCACCTGGGGCTATTCCTTAGCGGACTGCTTCTTTTTTACGGAGAGCACCTCATGCATTTCCTCCCATAAAGACAGGTTTTGCTCGGTGAATTCACACAAAAAGTTGACCGGATTCCGCACGACCACGTTGTGCACTTGCTGACTCAACCGTTGCTGCTGACGAACAAGAAGACCGATGTTTTTATCAAGATACTTGGCAAATACCCCTTGGAGGGAATCTCCATGGATCCGAATCATCTGTTGCAACACGTCCATCGTAAACAGCGGCTGCTCTTGCTCCCCTTCTTCTTGCTCGACGATGATCTGTAACAGGATACTACGGGTTATATCCTGATCATTTCTTGCATCGCGCACCACGAATGCTTCGTTATCGAGCACCAGATTCCGCACATCCGCAAGTGTAATGTACCGGCTCAGGGTCGTATCGTACAGGCGCCGGTTCGAGTATTTTTTGAGGATTCTTGGCTTGTCTGTTTCGGGGATTATCGCCTTTGCCATGTGATTGCTTCCGTCAATTGTAAAATAACCTCTATTCAAAAACTCCTGGGCCGTTTTGCAAACACATCAAGTGCGATTACCGTCGCCGCCCCAATAACAATCAAACCGAATACCGCCATCACCGTCCCATCGAATTCCCGTGGCCAACTGGGCATGCTACCGATGAGGTGGGATTTGTCGCCAATGTTTTGATAGGTATATTCCTGAAATGGCCAAATAACCCACAGCGATCCAGCCAACATCCCGGTAAGCACAAGGAATGTTTGTCGATAGAACCTACGCAAAAGCCATACCAAGAAGCGGCTGAACAACAACAATCCCACGATGGCTCCCAGCATAAAAGGCACGATTACGCTGAAATCCAGTTTGCCGATGGCGTCCAGCAGATAGGCATATTTGTTCAGGATAAGGAGCACAAAGGCCCCGGAGATCCCTGGCAATATCATTGCGCAAATGGCAAGCGCGCCGCTTAAAAAAATAAACCATGCTGCATCCGGGGTATTCATGGGTATGGTGTTGGCAAGCCAGAAACCGGCCATAGCCCCGAACAGAATCCATCCGCCATCGCGTAACCCGATATGCCCAAGGTTGCGGAGCAACAGACCAATCGACGCAATCAACAAACCAAAGAAAAGCCCGTAAACAAGTGCCGGATGGGTACGAAGCAGAGCCGGCAGTGGAATAACATGGGTAAAGAACAGCACGGCCGTGATAATCCCAACGCCCAGGGGCAACAAGAATGCCAAATCGACATGTTGCACTGCAACACGGAATTTACCCTGATAGAGAGAGAGAAGCAAGGTTGCGTCAA
>JABDQX010000010.1 GCA_013042035.1 Gammaproteobacteria bacterium | reverse complement strand
AGGTTGTACTGAGCAACGTCACCTTAAGGCTTTCTCCAGGCGACCGAATAGGCCTGCTTGGGGCCAATGGATCGGGAAAATCCACTTTGATAAAGACGCTGACGGGGGAACTGCCCCTGCTCGGTGGCAAACGAACACAGGCCAAGGATTTACGTATCGGTTACTTTGCCCAACACCAACTGGAACAGCTTGATCCGGATGCCAGTGCGCTGACACATCTCGTTCGCCTATCCCCCAACGAAAATCAACAGGCGTTGCGCAATTTTCTGGGAAGTTTCGCCTTCTCCGGCGACCATGCCACGCGGCCCAGCCAGCACTTTTCCGGCGGTGAAAAGGCGCGTTTGTCCCTGGCGCTATTAATCTGGCAAAAACCCCATCTACTCTTTCTGGACGAGCCCACCAACCACTTGGATATAAACATGCGAAACGCCATTTCCCTGGCGCTTCAGGGGTACGAGGGCGCGGTGGTTCTGGTTTCTCACGATCGTTATCTATTGCGTGCGACCACCGATACCTTTTTGCTTGTCAATGACGGAAAAACCAAACCATTTGTCGGAGATTTAGAGCAATACCGCGATTGGTTGCTGATGGACACGGACCGCAATGAGGTTTCACAAGGTGACAAGCAAGTTAGCCAAGGCAAACAGCGAAGATCCATCAAGAATAAAGTCAGAAACCTTGAGCAAAAGATGGAACGCCTTCATGTGGAATTGGCCGATGTGGCGAGGGCATTAACCGATGACCCTGATCTGGATGAACAAAATTGGCGGATATGGCTGTCGCGCCAGACAGAATTGCGCAACGCGCTGGAAAAGGCCGAAGAAGCCTGGTTGACAGCAAGCGAGTCGTTGGAGGCGGTGGAGTGAGAGGACCGACCAACACAACGCGCGCAAAGAGCACACCCGGAGCACGGAATCAGGCTTCCCAATTTGCTTGGACATGCGCCCTTTTATTACATTTCTTACCGGGAAAAATGTAATATGGATAGCATATTGCCTGGATAATTCTGAACAACGAACAAGTCGACTCACCGTGCCTGAACCCCTTCTACAAAATAGTCTGGTCTCATATAAAAGAAAACCCGCCAGGGTTGTCACTGTCGCCGATAAACTGGAAATAGTGCTCGACAATGGCCAGACCTGCCGAGTGCGGCCCAAGGATGTATTGCTGATCCATCCGGGACCTGTCCATAACGTGGGAGATCTCATTCCCCGGACGGGAGAGGATATCAAAACCGTTTGTGAGTTGATCGCCGATTCTTTGGTTACCCTGCCGGAACTCGCGGAACTGATCTACGGGGATGCGTCGCCACCGAGCCGATGGAATGCCTGGCAACTGGTGAGCGAGGGGATCTATTTCCACGGCACGCCGGACGGCATACAGGCCCACCCCCCGGAGAAAGCCGCCCAAACACTGGCCGAACGCGAGGCCAAGGCAAGGCAGGAACGCGCCTGGAGAGATTTTTTACAGCGCGTCCGGACCGGCCAGCCACCTCAACCCGAAGATACCGCGCATCTGAAAGAAACCGAGGAACTTGCCTTTTCCAGAACAGGGCAAAGTCGGCTTTTGCGTAAACTCGGTATCGAGCAGACACCGATAAATGCCCATGCCCTGCTGCTAAAGCTCGGACACTGGAGTGAGCGGATAAACCCCTATCCCATGCGAACGGGACTCGATACCAGTGCATCACAATTATCGATTCCGGCCCTTGCCGATGCTTTTTCCCCGGAGAACCGACGGGATCTGACGCATCTTGCCACCTTTGCCATCGACGACGAGGGGAATCAGGATCCCGATGACGCCATCAGCCTGGACGCGGAGCGCTTGTGGGTCCATGTGGCCGATGTGGCTTTTGCCGTAACATCCGACAGTGCTGTAGACATGGAGGCCAGGGGCCGTGGCGCAACGCTTTATCTTCCCGAGCTTATCTCGCCCATGCTACCGGAGGTGGTGGCCGAAGAACTCGGGTTGGGAAAAAAAGCGATCTCCCCGGCACTTTCTTTCGGTCTCGATCTGGATACCGATGGTGTCGTTCGACATCTGGAAATCGTACCGAGTCTGGTGCGGGTAGAACGAGTGACTTATGCCGCGGTGGAAGAGCGGCTGGACGAGGCGCCGTTTCATCATCTTTTGGAAATCGCAAAAACCGCGCGCGAACGCCGCCGAGCGATGGGCGCCATTTTCATTACGCTTCCCGATGTCACCGTGCGGGTTATGGATGGCAAGGTTCATATCCGGCCCTTGCCTGAACTCAATAGCCGTATCCTGGTAGAGGAAATCATGATTATGGCGGGGGAAGCCACCGCAAAATTCGCGCTTGAACAGAATATCCCGTTCCCTTTTATTACCCAGGCTGGCGCCAACCTGCCATTGGAACAGCAAAAACAGCCACAAACGCTGGCTGAAATGTACGGATATCGCCGAAAACTGGCCCCACGCCAAATGGGCGTCACGCCAGGACCCCATGGCGGACTCGGCGTTGCGTGCTATACCCAGGTCACCAGCCCCTTGCGACGCTACCTCGATCTGGTTGCGCATCAGCAGTTACGCGCCTGGCTCCAAAACGACAAGCTGCTGGACTCCGAGGAAATCATCAGGCGTATCGGTGCCATGCAAGCCACCACCGCCGGAACACGGAAAGGGGAACGTTTTTCCAATCGACACTGGACTCTGGTTTATCTCCGTCAGCACCCCAATTGGCATGGCGAGGGAATACTGGTGGAAAAGGGAGAAAATCGCGGCACTGTGCTGATTCCGGAACTTGGTCTCGATACCCAGGTGCGATATCGGGGGAAACCTAACCTGGATCAAGTCTGTCGGTTGGCACTAAATCAAGTGGATCTGGCGCAATTATCGGCTAATTTCACCGTGGAAGGATTCTTTTCGTGACGTCAAGGGAAAACAACCTTTCCTAAGAGGGCAAGACTCGTTGTAAACTATGGGTTTCCGGTCTATGGAGCTTTTAGGTTGCCCTATAGAAAAAAATAGACTCACCGTGCTGGTCTTTTTGCCCGGCTCCCGTGTTGCATGACGATTATATAGTTCACTATTCGCTCGTCATTGCGGCTTGAAGCTGAACAGGAATCCTGCACAATCCAGGTATAGTTTTTTCTTCCGGTTACCTTAGCGGCATGCGCGATGCAATTCCGCAAACAGCTCTGACGCTACCCTGATGTTTTGTGTATTGCATTCGGGTGGCGCCTGTTCGCACAATGCACATTTTTCTAAAGAGTAAGGCTTGTATGAATATATATGCAGGAAACCTACCGTATAGCGTCGATGGAGACGAATTGAGAGAAATTTTCGGCCAATACGGTGAGGTAGAAGACGCTAGCGTAATAAGCGATAGATTCTCCGGACGCTCGAAAGGGTTCGGTTTTGTCGTAATGCCAAACGACTCGGAAGCGGAAGCGGCAATCGAGGCATTGAATGAAACTCAGCTAAAGGGACGTTCTCTCCGGGTAAATCAGGCAAAGCCTCGCCCTGATGATGGTCCCTAAGTGTAAGTAGATAGCAACATTACTTTGTCATATTCCGATTGCTTTTTTGGATTGTAACGAGCCTTCCGGGTATTTTTACAATTCAATTGGCTGTCGTGAATGTGGCAAAGTAAATCAAATGGCTCTTGTATATAACAATATACATCAAAGGCAAAGGAAGAAATTCAGTTCGATGAAATCCGGTATTCATCCCTCATATCATGAGATCGACGTAAAGTGCAGTTGTGGTAATCAATTCAAAACGGGTTCCACACTCGCGGATGACAGTCTCCAAATCGAGGTTTGCTCGGTTTGCCACCCTTTCTACACAGGCAAGCAAAAGATACTCGATACGGCTGGCCGTGTAGACAAATTCAACAAAAAATATGGTGCTATGGAACTGGGCCAATAAGGCCGTTCCTGTTACACCCGGCAATAGTCGCGCCAGAATGGTCGCAGGCTAGGTTTCTCTGATGCTCGCTTGCTGGAATGCCGCGCGCAGCGCCTCGTGGTCCTGGGTAACCGGATATTGAGGAAATTGTCGGGCAATCTCCGCGGGTGGACGAAAGAAAATACCCGCATCGGCTTCGGCCAGCATGGTGGTGTCATTGTATGAATCACCGGCTGCAATGGTTCGAAAGTTTAGCGCGCGCAGTGCCTTGATAGCTTGGCGTTTTTGATCGGGTTGGCGAAGTCGATATCCGGTAATCCGATCATTGCCGTCGATCTCCAGATGATTACAGAACAGCGTTGGCCAGCCGAGTTGGCGCATCAGTGGTAGGGAAAATTCGTAGAAAGTATCCGAAAGGATAATCACCTGGAAGCGGGGGCGCAGCCAATCCAGAAAGGCAAGCGTTCCATCGAGTGGCTTCAGTGTCCCGATAACCGCTTGCAGATCCGCCAATTTGAGCCCATGCCGTTCCAAGAGCGACAGGCGCTGACTCATCAATTCATTATAATCCGGGATATCCCGTGTCGTTGCCCGCAGTTCCTCGATGCCCGTCCGTTCGGACACGCCGATCCAGATTTCGGGAACCAATACCCCTTCCAGGTCAAGGCATGCTATCTCCATGTTCAGTCTCCCAACCCGACATAGCCGGGACCAAAAATGATCCACGAGAATTTCTCAATCATTTTGCTCGGAATTCTCGCAATGTTTGAATAAATAAATTTCGTGTACAGCTTTTTTCGATCCCATTGTTTTCAATTAGGGATCCTGCTGGAGAATGATATCATTTAGCAATTAGCGGCTTAATAGAGATCATCACTATTCCTCTTCTTTTCTGTGAGAAAGTAGGCTATCGCAAAGGCACGCACAGCGTAAATAAGAATTGATCTTTACTGTAATGTTTGTAACACGTCGTAAACAACACGTCGAGTGCAACCGTCCGCACCAACATGGTTAGCCTTAACTAAATGGTCAGCGTTGCTTTTTACACCTTCGGCTGCCGTATCAATCAGTACGATACGGAAACCATGCGCACCCTGCTGGAGACAACGGGTCGATTTCGCGCGGTTCCCCTACACAAACCAGCCGATGTCTATGTGATCAATACTTGCAGTGTCACGGCCCAAGCCGACGCAACGGCGCGCAAAGCGATTCGACGGATTCGCAGCGATCGGCCGAATGCCAAAATTATCGTAACCGGTTGCTACGCACAGCGGGTACCGACGGAGATTGCCGAACTGCCAGGCATCGCGCTGGTTCTAGGCGTACCCGATCGGACACGTATCGTCTCGGAAATCGATCAGGTGCTGGCGGCGCCAAACACCGATAGCCCGAAAAGTCATCAAAAAATCGCCGTTTCCCCCGTCTCGACTGCACATACCTTTCCGGAAATACCCATCACGCGGATGATGAATCGAAGCCGCGCCGTTGTGAAGATCCAGGACGGATGCAATGGCGCGTGTAGTTTTTGCATCATTCCGCAAACCCGTGGACATTCCAGGAGCCGACAACCGGAACAGGTCCTCGATCAAATTACCCAATTGGTGGATAACGGTTATCAGGAGATCGTGCTGGCCGGTGTCCATCTGGGGGATTACGGCCTGGAAAATAACCCGTCGAATCCTGGCGCAGGGAAATCCGCGCTCTTCCATCTCATTGAACGCATCCTCTCCATCCCGAACCTCATGCGTTTTCGCCTGAGTTCCATCGGCCCCAACGCGATTACAAAGGACATCATCCTATTAATGGCAGCAAAAGAGAAATTCGCCAGACACTTCCATATCCCCCTGCAAAGCGGCAGCGATGAGATATTAATGCGAATGAACCGTGACTATAGGGTGGCGCAATTCGAAAAACTGCTGCGCGATATCACCGACGCCATCCCGGATTGCGGCATTGGCGCGGATATCATCTGTGGTTTTCCTGGAGAATCGGACACCCTGTTCAACGAGACCGTGGCGCGGATTACCGATCTGCCCCTTAGCTATCTACATCCGTTCCCCTATTCTGCCAGACCCGGATCACCGGCCGAATCCTTCGGTGATCAGGTATCGAGTGAAAACAAGAAATCCCGCACAAGGATACTTAAGCAATTGTCCCGCGAGAAAAACCGAGCGTTCCAGTGGCGCCATCTGGGCAGCGAGGTCAACGTACTGCTGGAAGGCCGGGAAAAAGGACAACCGGAAAGGAATTCAAGGGGAAGCCCGGACGAGCATTCGTATGAAAAAAGCGAACCGGCATGTTTTGGCTGGACGGATAATTACCTGCGTGTCGCGGTGCGAGGTGCCGGGATTGATACTCACTCAGGCTTACAGCGGGTTCGCATTACCGGCCTCGAAGATGAAGGACTGGTTGGGGAGCTGGTTAAAGCAATCCTTAGCTGACTGATCCTCCACAGACCCCACGAGGAATTACCATGCCAACAATCTCGATGTTCTACGGCATCCTGATCCTGATGCGCTTCTACGATGACAACAAACATAATCTTCCCCACATTCACGCAGAATACGGCGAGCACGAGGCATCCATCGCCATTGATGATGGCACCGTTTTGGGTGGCAGTTTACCGTCTTCCAAACTGAAACTGGTGCAGGCGTGGGTTGAAATACACCGGGAAGACTTGTTGGTGAACTGGAAACTGGCGGTAGCCGGTGAGCCGCTCTTCAAGATCGACCCATTGAAGTAAGGGGCCTATCCATGGACAAAATAGATACCGTTATCAAAGCCGCCCCTCTCGATAATTACCGGATCCAAATACTCACCGAGAATGGCGTTTCCGGGATCTTCAATGTAAAACCTTATCTTGATCTTGGCGGCAGCGCCTTCAAGGAACTGTACGAAGAATCCTATTTCCGCACCGTGCGCCCCGATGGCAGTGGAATCGCCTGGCCCCATGAACAGGATTTCTGTATCGACACGATTATTCGGGACATACAAAATGCCCGATGAACCATAAGGCGTGAACAGGTAAACTCGCCCACACGTAAAGTTCCCAATGCGGGAGGCGCCATGCAAATCACCATCGAACTTGACGACCGACTCCTCGACCGCGCCCGGCTTATTTCCGGCATAGAAGAAACCTCCGCCCTCATTCATGCCGGCCTCCAGGCGCTCATCGAGCGCCAGAGTGCGCCAGTGGAGAATCCGCCCCGAATCACAAGCGATCAGCGGGCTGAACAAACAATCTCGGATAGTTGAACACTCATCATTGATACTTCGGGACTCATTGATGAGTGCTGATCACTCAATGCAGAGATTCAAAGACTCATCGTTGAGGTTCAGGGACTGTCCGTTGAGTCCTGACAACTCAACCGAGAGTCTTGATCACTCATCGTTGAGTGTTGATCACTCAACGGAGAGACTCAGAGGCTCACCGTTGAGATTCAGAATCTCAACGAAGCAGATCAGAACCCCGATGACGGAGATCCGAACAACGAGCGCGTGAATGAAAAAGAAATCCCAAAAATCCATCGAAAGCCTCACCCACGTTGATGCCAGGCGCCGCAACATCCCCACCGCAGAATACCAATCGGCGCTGGAGCGCGCGGAAAAGGTCCCTAATGCTGAACCACTCACCGTAAACTACCCGCGCAATGGCAATGGACTCGACGAGGAAAAGGCCACCTGCGGCCGGGATCTCGACCCCCAAATCGTCTGGCGCGGCAAGGATGCGCAGGATCTCTCGGATCTGGTGGTGAGCGCCCCGCCGATTTATATCCAGGAAAAGATCCACCCCAAGGCTATCATCGATGACCTTCGCCACCGCAGCGAGGCGGCGCGCGCGGCGGCGGAGCCCCGGACAGCGGAACGGCAGAGCGACATGTTCGCCAACTTCAATGGTCTGCCCAGCCAAGCGGCCCGCACCGAGTTCTACCGGCATAATATCTCGGATTCAGGAGGTTAATATGTGGAAATGGGATCAAGGCCAGGGTGAATTTGTTCTACCGTGATTGACGCTTATGCTTGAGCAGTTGAACAAGAATTTTCCGACATTCTCAGGTAATCGAAGACTGCCCGGACATTACGGGTAAGCTCCCTCATTTTTTGCGCCA
>JABDQX010000008.1 GCA_013042035.1 Gammaproteobacteria bacterium | reverse complement strand
TAATAATTGATTTGCCCTTTTGGTTTGGGAAAGACTGACTTTGGGTTTTAAGTGCATCGCGGATTCGAAATTCCAGGGCGGCGTAGACCAGCAGACATACTGTCATGAGCATCATCAACGCCATAATGCGTTTAGGGGACTTCAGGAACAGTGTCGAGGCCATAAACATGGGGTCTTTAAGGAAGCGAAAACCCCGTTCGACCTTTTGTTGATCTTTGTAGGCATCAATGAGTTCCTTATCAGATAGTTCCTCCTGATTGAGCTGGTTAGACGCTAGAATAAAGCAGCTTTTGCGTTCGATACGACGATTTTTCTCCGTTGGTATTGAAGCAATACCTCCCTCAATGCGATAGACGTAGAAATCCGGTTTACGGTCTTGCGCCGGTCGGCCTTTGCCCTCGTAACGTGGTACAGCAATTACCTGCGCATCGGCAACAAAAGTGATTTTTTGTCTTCCCTGCGAAAAAGCCACCAGTGCCTTGTGGGCATCTGCCTCACAGGCAAAATCCTGTTTGCATAGCTTCCTAAATGCCTTGAATTTAGCGTTGCTTTGACTGAGGCAATTCTTCTTGACCGTTTTCAATCCCCGCTGGTATGCCTCTGGTGAATAAACAACCACCCAGCGCTGTTTGATATCGCCGTACTCGGCCCCAAGACTAACGTACGCCGATTGCCCGACATCACTCATTAAGTTCGGAGCAACCGCGTGGATAATATCAGTAGCAAGATTGAGCGTTTCCGGTACACGAGAAATCCATAGGTTATCTTTTCCCATAAGTTTCAGCGTCTGAGCGGTATAGAAGGCACTATCTGCTATTACATATTTTATGCCAAAACCACCTTTCATCTGCTCAATGTGAGCATTAATCGTATCGCGGAAACTTGTTTTATCATCATTGTTACCACTGAGTGGTTTCATTAACAGGGGCATGCCCGCTTGCTGTTCACAAACCAGCTGCAAGCAAACCTGATTCAGGTCGGGACGGTGATCTCGGCTATAACCCTTGGTGATTTGGACCACGCCTTCTTCGGGTTCTTCAGCACTATTATAGTTTCCGTCAGTATGAAAACCTGTTGAATCCAAATGTCCAAAACGAGCTGATAAATCAAGGCGCTTGACCGCCAACGCAGATATCTGCGAATACAAAATATCCGGGCCATAGTCGTACACATCATCCAGAGCCCGCCCTAATACATCATCGTTTAGATGCTCAGCCTCAATACCTCGACCAATCAATCTCTCCACGGGTTTGTCACTAAAAAACAGTGGGCTAAGATACAGTGCACGATGTGCGAACCCCAAACCATTCAGTATCATCGCTTTGATTGCTTGCCCAATTGAAACGGTCCGTTTCCGGCTATCTTGAGAAATCAGACGATCTATCAATTCGCCGATCCCCAATTCGTCATACATCCCTGCGACCAAACCCAAGTGATTTATCACCAGACTCCTGTAATGCTTTGAGGAATACGTTGGACTAATCATTGTTCCCGTTTCGATATGTGCTGCCATCTGCCTTTCCCCTGTTTTGAAAAGGCTCTATTATCGGTTTAACGGTAATATGATTCATTTCGGGGCTGACGTGCGGAATGTCGGTTTTAATATTACTTATATTTTCAATGCCTTATCCGATACTTTTTCTTAAGCTGGCACGTATAGATGCCTGTCTCGCCCAAATAGGCGACGAATAATATCAATGTCATGTTTGTCGAAAAAATGCAGTAGCCGCATTACCACCGCACCTGTCGCTAGGGCCGCAGGTGCGGTGACCGTCGATGGTGCCCAACCGCTTTCGAAAACCGTATAGGTGGCAAGCATCAGCAAAATAAATTTTAGCCACCAACTATTTCTCGACAACCCCAATTGTCGGTTTACCTGATGCATGGCGATGACCATGCCGCCAACAGCCGACAAAACCATGGAACCAATGGCGGCAATGGCCGGTGATTGTTCCATATAAGCTACGAGCAGAATGGCATGGGAAATCGTCATGGTAACCGTAATAAATGCTGCCTTGCCACGCCCATTGATGAGGCTCATGCATCGACACAGAAAAATTGCCACAGCATAGGGCGTAAGCATCCAACAGAGCCAGCGAAACAGGCTAGCTGTCTCTGCGTAATTCGATCCCAACACCAAGGTGATGAACCAAGGGCCATAGGCGGCGGCGGTTATCGACCCTGCCAGTGCTAGTACCCCGATGAGCTTTATTCCAGCGATTAGATCCCTGTCACCATTGCCCCGGCTGAAGGCACGGCTGAGATGAGGTAGGAATGCCTGACTGGCCGAGAGAGGAATGACCATCAGCGTGGTCATGAACTGCATGGCAATGCCGAAATGGCCCACGAATGCCCCATCCGGCTGCAGCTTGCGCAGTAGAATGATGGCGATCTGTGGAAACTGGGCCATGGCTGCGGCCCCGATCAGAAACAGCAACGATACCGCGGCAATCTTCTTCAAATAACCCCGGTGATAAGCCAGCCCAAGGGCACCCGGATGTTCCCTGGCCAGTTTCCGAAGTGCAAATCCTGCCTCAATGATCCAGAACAGGAAATGGAGGAGGCTAACGGCCAACAGTCCTCCGCCCGCGTACAATGCGCCAACACCCGCCAGAGCTTCCGAACCACGAAAGACCACTTCATATTTGGGGATCCAAGCAGGACGTTCGAGGGCGACATAAACTGTCCGTACCCATAACGCCATCCCCCTGGCCACCATGGTCCCCACAAAACAGAGGATCGTCAGGCGCAGAAGGGGCTCCGGTTCGCTTACCCACACGAATAACGCCAACCCTACCGCTACAACAAGCGTAACCGACAGTACCAGTGTCAAGCTGTGGGACAAAATAGGGAGGAAAGCACCACCATGCTTGCCGATACGTTGGGCAAGAAACATCTCTTGTCCGAACTGACCGATCCCGATGACACCCAGATACAACGCGATGCCGTACAGATAAACGCCGGTCTGTTCCGGCCCCAACATGCGCGCGATGGTAAGCATGTACAGGAAGCGGATGCCCCTGCCCGCAAACTGGCCCGATGCAAGGGCCGTAAGATTGTGGAAAAGTGTTTCTTTTTCGCGGTGTTTGTTCACGCTCGATATTATTGGCGGGAAGACAGCGTACCCGACGTTAACCATCCGGTCAGATCTCGGTCCAATAAGCCGCTCAATTTCTTCACATCAGCCCGGAAATAATCCCGCAACTCCGCCAGAAACAGCGGTGGCAGTTTTGCTTGGTGAACCGGATGCCCCAGTATTCTGGGTATCCATGTCATTATCCATTTCTCGATATGAAAAGCTTTGCGAATTCGCAAAACATTTCTCATGATTTCAGCCGTTCTTAGGCTCTTTGCAACCATAGGGGACAGTTTGTACGCTTTATTGTAGACGGGGAAATGTATGCGGTGGTCCGTTGGCAGATCCAAAAACCTAAGAATCCTGTGGTACTCACTTTCCGGATTTTTCCCCACATCATCAAGAACAACCACACATACTCGATTCGGTGCCACCTTGTCATAGACGTACGCCAATTGTTCACCAAGAAGACAGATGGAGCCGTATAGCAAGTAGTTATAGCCCTCACAGAGGAAAGGAACATGTTTCCCTCGACTGCGCGGGGTTTGTAGTTGCCAGGCCCGTATGAAATCCGTTTCCGTTTCCTTGCCAGTCTTCAATAATTGGGCGTGCAAGGACACAACCATCTCAATGGGATTTCGAACACACACAATAAAGCGCGGATCTTTTGAAAATTCGAGAATTCGTGACAAGGCCACATGGGAACGCAGATAACGAACTGTTGCCTCCCCAACCCACAAATGCTGCTCACTGGCACAGGCGAACAAATTTTCATATTCTGCCAGAGTCATTCGTCCGACTAATCGATAGTCGGTGTCGAAGAAACGCGGCTCCTTGGGGGTAGACATAAACACATTAGGGTGCTCCCCTAGCCAAGCGGCGAGGGAGGTAGTGCCACATTTGGGGCCGCCTAGAATAAAGAAGTTTGGACGCTTCATTCTTGGTTCGCTTCCCGATACTCTATCAGGTGCCGCGCAGCCGTTTCCCCGTCCCCCAGCATCCTGTAGCACTTGGAAAGATGCAGGTGTGTTTCCCGGTAAGCGGGCCTTAGTTCAAGCACCCGGTTGAAATGCGCCACTGCTGTTTCACAATCTCTCGTTTGCATGAGTTCATAGCCAAGATTGAAATGACCCTGGACATGCTTGGGTTTGCGCGCCAGAAAACGGTTGTAGGTAGCGATGGCCTTCTCCGATTGCCCGCTTTTTTGCAGGGCAAAACCTAACCGAAATTCCGCGAGTCCATAGATTGGGTTTACCTTTATGATCCGTTCAAGATAGGGTATAGCCTCGCTATGTCTGCCTGCCTCCTGTAACACCCTGGCAGCTGTGCGCTGGTACTCAAGGGAGCGTGGATCCAGATTCGCGGCGCGTTGAGCTTCTTTGATTGATTCGGCTTTCCGGCCAATCGTCCTTAGTCCAATGGACAACCAGTAATGCGACAGTGCCCAACCGGGAGACCACCGTACTATGTCCCGGAGTACTTTTATACCTTCATCCGTTTTTCCACGCCGCAGATAGAGCATACCCAGGTTTATATTGGCGTGAATATGAAATGGATTCTGTTTTAACGCCTCTCGATAATGGTATTCGGCAAGATCCGGGGCCTTTCCGGAAACGGCCAAACCATAGTTATTATGGGCCTGCGAATATGCTCCGTACTTTACGCTTTGCTGCCAGAAACTTTCTTCCGTTTCCCAGTTTCTGTTCATGGCATAGGAGGAGAGGGAAAAGTAGAGCGCCAGTCCCGTTACCGCGCCGAACGAAATTGCTCTGCTTTTCAGGGAAAACAGTAACAGGGTCACGGTGAGCGATAGAAATACCAGCGGCAAATATTGACGGTAATCCGTTACCACGTACCGGAATGGAAAAATGGAAGATGTCAGGGAAAACAACAACCAGTAGGCCAGGATGGAAAAGGTAATGAGCGGTTGTTTCCTACGAAACAGCCAGGCGGCGACCAGGGTAAGGAGAATAAACAACAAACCGGTCAGTGCCGCGGGGTGCAGGATGCTCTCTACTATTTCCACTTTGGCAAGGGCGCGCATTTCAAAAGGCCAGACAAAATTTCGCAGATAATAGAAGAGATGGGCTTTGAGCATGGTCAGTGAGTAGGTAAACCCTTCGGGCGTACGTAGGGCATTTGAGTTTTGATAAACAATCCACAATGAGCGGAAAATAAAATAGGCGACAGTCGGCAGGGCAGCAATCAGGGTCCGCAGCCACAAACTCCAGC
>JABDQX010000007.1 GCA_013042035.1 Gammaproteobacteria bacterium | reverse complement strand
AATTCCACCAGACCCGCAAGGAGCCTCGGCAAATCGATAGGCTCCGGCGTCAGCGTGACCTGCTGTGCATCGATACGGGACAGATCCAGAATGTCATCGATCAACTCCCTGAGATCCTTGGCGGCGTTGTAAATGACTCGGGTTTGCTTACTGTGATCCGCGGACAGTTGATTGTCCGTGTTCTCCGCCAATATCTTCGACAATAGGATGATGGAGTTAAGAGGCGTGCGTAACTCGTGGCTCACATTGGCCAGAAATTCCGATTTGTAGCGGTTGGACTCCTCCAGTTCACGGGAGCGAGCCTGTAATGCCTCGGTATGCTGGGCGTGTTTTTCCGTCAGCCGGGTCAGGCTTTCGCCGAGTTCTCGAAGTTCCTGGGGACCACGCCAGGAAAAACGCACCGGCTCGCTATAGGCAACGACCCGGCGAATCCCGTCCGTCAGTTCACGTCTGAATCGCTCCGTGCGCCCCGCGAACCAGTGAGCAACGAGCAGCACGGCGGCGATCAACGACAACACGATGGCGATAACGCGCATGGGTAACGCCCGCAGGATGTCCGTAACCGGGGATGACCCCACCTGCCGCCCTATCCAGAGGATGCCGGATTGCTCGGTTGAAAACCAGGGAATCCAGATAATCTGTCTCCCGTCGTCCCCTTTCCATATACCCGGCTGAGGTTCTTCCGGCCTGTCATCCGACATGTTACCGAAAACCTGCTGAAGCCCCGGAAAATCATCGAAAGCGGTCAGGGCGCCCGCGGCGCCATCGGCCACGCTCAGGTAATGTCCGTCGCTATGCACCCAGTAGGTATCGCGAAATGACTTGGAGAGTTGACCCACATCGATACTGATGACGACCGTTCCCTGCGTGCTCTCGTTTCCCGGTCTGCCATATCCGGTAATAGGGCTCAATAACCGCAATACCATGACATACCGGTGATCGGTCGCTTCGAAGTTCACACTGATTTTGCTGACAAGGAAGCCATCGGGACTGAGGCGCTCGCCCGCCTTGAGAAAGGCCGAGGTCGGTTGGTCGTTGGGTCTGGCGGTCGACTCGAACATCAGTGTCTCGGGATTGCGCTCCAGCCAGAATTTCCCCTTTCCGTCTTCATCCAGAAACAGGATCTGAACGATATCCACCTGATCCCGAAGAACCTGATTGATCCAGTGCTTATAGTGTATTCTGGTCATTTTCAGGGAGCTGCTCCCCACGTAGGGAGCAGGTTGTGTCCCGGCAATCGGCACAGGGAGAAATCGACCCGAGGTGGTCGCGCCTGGCGATTCCCCTGAACGATGATCCCTTTTCATCAGAAATCCCGGTTCCGGGACCTTGGCCAGTAGCCGGACCATCTCGTTGCGACTGAAAAGATACTGGTTCAGATCGTGGAATTCCGCATGAAGAAATTTGCGGTAGGCATCATGATAAACGGATTCGAGCTGGTTCAACCGATCCAGTATGACCGGGAAATTGATGATCACCGCGGCAACCAGGGGCGCCAGCCCGAACAGAAGCAGGATTAAAAATATTTGACTGCGTAATCTCATAATTTTGCTTTGCAAAATTGTATGCATGCCCTCGGAACAATCACGATGATTCCCTGAATTTTGCAAGATAATCGCGTTTTCGGTTCTCTGCAACCCGAATATATCACACGAATATGTTGATTCATTGGATTATATAGTGCCTTGCAGTACATTACGGTCTCATCGTAATTGGGGCAGGTGATGATGAGATATAGTATCCGAATATGCTGTTACAAAAGCACGTTGGGTTGCCAGGCTTCGGAGGGTGGCTAATGCTTGAAAAAATAAAATTTGAGAAATTTACGGCCTTTGACCGATTGGATATAAATCTCTCGCCTGGCGTCAATATCTTTCTAGGTGAGAACGGGACGGGGAAAACCCATATCCTGAAAGCAGCCTATGCCGCTTGTGACATTGCGAAGAACAAAGGTGGTTTTGCCGAGAAGATTAACAATGTTTTTTACCCATCCGGCAAACAGATTGGACGCTTGGTGAAACGCTCACCCGTCAGCAGCAAAGGGAGTCTGGAGGTAGTTAGGAGGCTTGCCGGTGGCAAGGAGGCTGTGCTGAGGCTGTCTATGTCGAACCATACGACAAAACCGGATAAGGCGATGGTTTCGGGTTCCACCAAGGCATGGATCGAGCACCCCATGG
>JABDQX010000005.1 GCA_013042035.1 Gammaproteobacteria bacterium | reverse complement strand
GGGTTTTTCGGCTGGTACGTGGTGACCTTCGCTACCATGCTGCTGGCGCTTATGGCCACGGGTCTCGATCAGGTGACCGCTTTTTCGGCGGTTGCCGCCAGCATCAACAATATGGGGCCGGGGCTCGGGGATGTCAGCGCCCATTACAACACCATCAGCGATATCGCCAAATGGATCCTATGTCTCGCCATGCTGCTGGGGCGCCTGGAGATCTTTACGCTGCTTGTGATCTTGTCGCCGAGTTTTTGGCGGACATGATGGTGGCGCAAATCCCTGTCTTGAATAATCAGCTATCGGGATGCGATGTTAGATACCGCTCCTTCAGGGCCGTTTTCTGCACCTTT
Source organism: Gammaproteobacteria bacterium (assembly GCA_013042035.1). GTDB lineage: Bacteria > Pseudomonadota > Gammaproteobacteria > HK1 > HK1 > JABDQX01. The sequence continues at coordinate 4,696 of JABDQX010000005.1, read as the reverse complement.
CCATAAGGGGAATATGGCAGTGCCTCGGTGAATATCACATGCTTTGGCACCTTGTAGCGGGCGAGTTTTCCTTCGCAGGCCCGCAGCAGTATTTCCTCGGTCGGTGATGTGCCGGCGCGGGGAACGATGACCATCAATCCGATCTCGCCGAATTTCTCATCGGGTTTGCCGATGAGCGCCGCTTCCGCCACATCCGGGTGCTCCAGGAAAACAGCCTCCACCTCGGTTGCGTAGATATTCTCCCCACCGCTGATGATCATGTCCTTGAAGCGGCCGACGATGTAATAGAATCCGTCGTCATCTTGCCAGGCCATGTCTCCTGTATAAAACCAACCGTCCCGGATCGCCTTTGCCGTGGCCTCGGGGTTATTCCAGTATCCGGAACAGATGTGGTGTCCCTTGATGAGCAGCTCGCCGACTTCGCCGATGGGGACATCCCGATCTTTATCATTGATAATCCGCATGTGGCTGTGGAAAATGGGTCTTCCCACCGATCCTGTTTTTGGCACGGATTCTTCATCGGTCATGGTGAAGCAGTTCGGTCCGACCTCGGTCAGGCCATATCCCTGACGGAAAACAATGCCTTTTGTTTCCCGCCACGCCTTGATAAGGGGTTTCGGGCAGGGCGCGCCACCGCTGACAAACCAGCGAACGTGACGGAAGTCCGCCTGTGGGAACCTCTGTGAATTGAACCACATTTGATAGATTGTCGGTACGCCGAGGATAACGGTGCAACGCTCTTGCTCTATGACCCTTAAAGAATCCTCCACATCCAGGGAGCGCGCCAGTACAATGCGCCCGCCTATGTAGAATAGGGGTGTTAGAAAAGCAAAGAGCCCACCGGCGTGGAAAAGCGGTACGAATATCGGCGAGACGTCGTGCTCCGTGAGACCCCAGCTCGCCACGGTATTAATGCAATTCCAAAGGACTTGCCCATGGGAGATAATCGCGCCCTTGGGGCGTCCGGTGGTTCCGGAGGTATAGAGCAGGCAATAAGGGTCATCTCCGGATAGATTGACGGGCGCGGGTTCTTCGTCCGATGCCGCCTCCAGTGCCGCTTCATAGGTAATAATCCCCGGAATCTCGGTCCCTTCCAAGCCAATCAGCCGACAATCGGGTATCATATGGGCGATTTCTTTTGCCATGTCCACGAATTCCGGACCGACAAAAAGCACCCGAGGCTTGCAATCATTGGCAATATAGGCAAGTTCCTGGCCGACCAGCCGCCAGTTGAGCGGCGCCAGAATGGCCCCTGTTTTACCTGCCGCATAAAAGAGATCGACATAGGCCACGCTGTTGTGGGCCAGTATGGAAATTCTGTCGCCCGCTTGAACGCCCAGTTGTTTGCGTAGAAAATCCGCCAACCGGTTCACACGCAGATTCAACGCCGCAAAAGTAAAACGTCGTCCCGTGTCAAGCTCCAACAGAGCCTCTCGGTGGGGGGTTAAGGTTGCTCGGGTACGTAAGAGATCACTTGCGTTCATGGTTTTTGGCTCATTTTGGTTCCGGCTGTGTCGGGTTAGGGAGTACCAAGATGGGTTTTACATACAGCTCTGAGGGACATCATAACGTGATACGTATTCTATTGCAGATTACATTACTATTGGCAATCTGTTTCCCGGTGTTTTCGGCCACGGCCGCTACGCAACCGTACAACCGTGCATCTCTCACCCCCGAACCCAAACATGCCCAAATAACCGAACTCATCGTCAAGCTGGTATCCGGGTACCATTATCGAAAAACGACATTGGATGACAGCCTGTCCGCGTCGATGCTTGAACACTATATCGAGAGTCTGGATCCGAACAGAAGTTTCTTCCTGGGCAATGATATCGAACGCATCACATCCCGGTATGAGAAGCGGCTGGATGATACCCTGCAAGAGGCCGATATAGCCCCGGCCTTCCGGATATTTCAATTGTATGAAAAGCGTGTCGCCAAGCGCATACGTACGGCAATGGATCTTGTTGACCGGGATTTCGACTTCACCGTGGATGAGAACTATATCCCGGATCGCGCGGAGCAACCCTGGGCGGGCAATGCCTCGGCATTGGACGAAATCTGGCGCAAACGAATCAAAAATGACTTTCTTGTCCTGCGGCTGGAAGGAAAAAAGGACGATGCCGCCATTCGCGAGACCTTGCGCAAGCGATATGAAACGACGCTAAGACATGTTGGCCAGTTTACCGCCGACGATATCTGCCAGCTCTTCATCAATGCCTATGCCGCCGCTATTGGCCCGCATACAACATATCTGTCACCCCGTAATTCGGAAAACCTGTTTATTCATCTTAGCCTGTCACTGGAAGGTATCGGGGCCGTCCTTCAAAGCGACAATGAGCATACCTTGGTGCGTGAGATCATTGCCGGTGGGCCTGCCGACAAAAGTGGAAAACTCCATGCGGACGATGTAATTACCGGTGTCGGTCAGGATCGTCATGGCGAGCTGGTCGATGTCGTGGGTTGGCGCCTGCAGGATGTGGTAAATCTCATCCGTGGTCCGAAAGATTCGCAGGTTCGGTTGAAGATCCTGCCGGGAGAAGCGGGCCTGGATGGGCAGGCCAGGGAAATCACGCTGACCAGGAACCGGATAGATCTGGCGGACAGGGCCGCCAGCGGCTCTGTTATTGACGTTCCCTCCGAAAATGGCAATACCCCCATCGGAGTTATCGAATTACCCACATTTTATGCCCAGGTGAGACCGTCGGCCGATGGCGATAGCAAAAAACGCAGCACGACTCGAGACGTTTTGCGGCTTATCGGTGAATTGAAAGAAAAATCCGTGGAGGGGATCATATTGGATCTGCGCGGGAACAGTGGCGGGTCACTGGAAGAGGCCATCAGTCTAACCGGATTGTTCCTGGAAAAAGGTCCCGTGGTACAGATCAAAAAATCCAACGGAGAATTTACGGTCAAGCGCGATACCAAATCCGGCATGGCCTGGTCGGGCCCCTTGGTCGTACTTGTGGATCGTGGCAGTGCATCGGCGTCCGAGATCTTCGCTGGCGCGATACAAGATTATCAACGAGGGCTGATCGTCGGTGAGACAACCCATGGAAAAGGTACGGTCCAACACCTGATTAGCCTCAATGATATTGCCAAGGCCGATGAGGATAGCCTGGGGCAATTCAAACTTACCATTGCCCAATTTTTTCGTGTCAATGGTCATAGTACCCAGTATCGGGGGGTAGTCCCGGATATCATTTTACCGGGCACGGCGGATCATGACGAAGGGGGAGAGCGTGCCTTGGATAACGCCTTGCCATGGGCCTTCGTGCCGCCGGCAAAATTCTCTCCACATGCCTCCTTGGACAAAGTCCTGACGCTGGTGCGCGCCAATCATGGCCGGCGCGTGGCGCGCGATACCGCATTTGACGTTTTACGTCAGGAGATTGCGACGCGAAGAGCGGCCCGCGCCAAAATTCGATTTTCACTATTGGAAAGTCAGCGGCGCGCGGAACGCAAATCTCGTGAACAGGCTTACGACAAGCGCGAAGAACAACTTCGGGCCGCCATGGATTTGGAAAAAAAACCGGATATCGGTGAGGAAGAAGATACGAAAGATGAAAAACCGAATGCCTTGGTTCTCAAAGTACTTCTCCGGGAGACGGCGAATATCGCCGCCGATATGGTGAGAGCCTCTCGTCATCGTGATTTCTCGCTAACCATCGATGGTGGTTAGCGGGAAAGGACATGTTCGGATAGCATCAGTTGAATTTAGCAAATGAATAACAATAACCAACATCGATCCGGGAAAAAGGCGAAAACCATCCATGTGGATATTGTTGGCGCCGAGGGGATGACATTTACGGGCTCCGCTTACATGATTGTTGCTCCGACAGTCATGGGCGAGGTTGGAATACTACCAGGGCACAGTCCCCTGCTGACACGACTCGAACCCGGTGAGGTACGGCTCACCATTTCCGAGGAAGAAGAAAAATTACTGATTTATATATCGGGCGGGATGATGGAGGTTCAGCCATCGGCGGTGACGATTCTTTCCGATACCGCGCTGCGTGCCGATGCGATCGATGAGGCGTCGGCGCTTGCGGCCAAGCGGCGCGCGCAGGAGGCTATGCTCACGCAAGGCAAATCCGGTTTTGATTACGCAAAGGCCCAAAATGAGCTTGCCCAGGCCGTGGCGCAACTCAGGACACTGGAGGATTCGAAGAAACGTTCTCGCAGGGGGTTCAGCCGGGAACGTGTCGATCATCATTCCCAATAAGATGAGTTTTTCATATAGCTCTTGGATCCAACGCTAAAGCAAAGATTTCATATGCACACACATAACATCATGCACTCCATCTCCTCGCTGGTGGAATGTGCACAAAAGATAGAGCAAGGGCACCAGCCGAAAAAAGCGCATCAGGTGATTTCATTATCGGCCGGTACCGGCACGGGTGGTCTGGCGGTGGGCCGACTATTGGCCGAGCGCCTCGGGACTACCTTGTATGATAAGGAAATTCTCGAATTACTCGCCCAGGAGGCCCATTTGGGCATAAGCATTCTCGATCGTCTGGATGAACGGCTTGATGGATTCAAGGGGGCCTGGCTCTATTCGATTCTGGCCGGTGAGAATCTATCCATGGACAACTATCGCCGAAATCTCATTAACGTGATTCGGGGTATTGCCTGCCGCGGTGGCGTGATCATCGGGCGTGGCAGTAGCTTCATCCTGGCGCACCTACCGGTATTC
>JABDQX010000004.1 GCA_013042035.1 Gammaproteobacteria bacterium | reverse complement strand
GACAAGGGATTGTTTCCAAAACCGTCCGAAATTAATTTCTCATGCAGTTGTCCCGATTATGCTTCCATGTGCAAGCATATTGCGGCGGTGCTCTATGGCGTCGGCTCACGGCTGGATGAAAAACCTGAGCTTCTGTTCCTTCTGCGCGCGGTGGATCAGAATGACTTGGTGGTTCATCTCGACACTAAATTGCCTTTGGCCAGTGAAGGGCCAGAAGCCGGGAAACTGCTCGAAACCGATGATATTTCCCAACTGTTTGGTCTCGATATGGCGGAAGGAGATTCCGGGAGCGGGCAGACAGAAAAACCACGGTCGGTGGCAAAAACCACGGGAAACAAAAAATCGGCCAAGACAGGAAAACGCCGTTCGAGTGCTGTTGAAGAGCAGGAAAAGACCGCTTGGCTGGAAATCGAGGATCTGATTTCCCGTCGCAACGAATCCGGATATAAAAAGGCAACAGCAAGGCTGATCGAACTGCAGGGCGATGCCAGAAGATCCCGAAAGATAACGAAATTTTCACGCCGCCTTGCCACCCTCCGCGCTCGCCACGAGAGAAAACGTCGGTTCATCGAGCGATTGGATGCCGCTGGTCTCATCACCTGAGCGTTTTCCACGAAAACGAAATTTTCCTGGAATAGTGCGAACGCTTAATCACAACCTACGCCGTACCCGCAATCCGGTCATAGTAACGCGCCCGATAGAGAAGACGCGGGTTTTCCCCGTCGTCGATGAAGCAGGAACGGTCGTGAATGACGTTGTTGTTGAGCACACCCCAACCGGGTTGCAAGGTTGCGCGAAAAACGTAAGGCGATTCCGAGGACAATAGCTGCTCCAGAAACGCCAGGGCACCTTTTAATATCGGATCCTGCTTCCAGTGGATATTGCGGGTGCGCATGGTATAGCGCATATGCAGCGTGCCGTCGGCGCGCACGGAGAATACCGGCCCGCCGCGCTCGGGTCTGCGTAGAACGCCATTGGCGGTATAGGCCGGGATTGTCATGGCGTCCGGGGCCATGAGGGCGGCGATAAACGCCGGATTTTCGTCTCTTAGCAGGATGTACGCCATCTCATGATCCAGCAGCGCGTTTTCACCGCCGCTCTTGGCGGGGCTGACGCAATGGAGCAGAAAACCGCGTATCTGCCGGTCGGAGGCATTGTAGTAACCGTCCGTGTGCCAGTTCAGCGAGCAATCGGTATAGGGAATGAACTCCCCACGGCCACCCACATCGGTGACGGTTATCGAGGTAATGGCATCCCCGTCGCTGCCCCGGTTACGATCGAGACGCCGCAGCCCGAAACGCTCACCCAGCATCGATGGGATCTTCTTATCCGGATCACGGCCAATGCTGCTCTGGTAGATAGCGATATTGGTCTTGCGGCAACGGCCGAGGAGGGCGCCGTACTCGGCCTCGGTCAGGGCGCGTGGATCCTCAATGGGAACGCATAGATCCTCCACGTGCGCCGGATAATCCGCAAGTTTGGCATCTCTCCAGATCCGGTAGGCGGAATCCTCATTGATATCGAACGACGTGCCTGTCGGGGCGATGATGTCATCGGTTTGTGCGTGGTTCATGGGTTAGTCCTCTGCTTAGGCGATTGCCGGAAAAGAATATACCGGATTGCGGCGTATTTTGTTCGTATTCAAGGCGCGGCAACAGGCGGATAGTGGTTCTATGCAACTGTTGACGTAACGTAGAAGACGGACAAAAGGACAAGCAAGCTGGTATGTTCTTTGACACAAATCGCCTTAATGCCGGTTGCTTTTTCAAATCGCGCCGAACCGCCGGGAATCGGCGGGTTCCAGGATTTTGATACCACCCGTGTGAGATCAAATCCGTGAGATCCTTATCCCCCGTCACGATAACCCCAGCATCACCAGCGAGCGCCGTTGCCAGAATGACATCATCATCCAGGTCTCGGCACACGGGATGGGGGAGGGGGATTTTGCTTTTACTAGTAATGCACTTTTGTCGAACGGGATAGGGACTTCAATCTACATGGCTGGGATTCTATCCCATTTTCCGCGCATTGCTACCGATCATTCCGCGCGGCGGCATGATGTCCACCAAAAATCACCCTCTTATCTGAACACATATGCACGAAAATTTGGTTTAATCCGGACGCATGGCGTACAGTTAAAGTCGAAATGAGGTTTTTTCCGGACACAGGAGGATTTCCCGCCATGAGCACAAGCGTTATCAATATCGATCCGGAAGTGATGGGAGGGACTCCCGTCTTCAAAGGTACCCGCGTACCTAATCCAGACTTTTATTGATCATCTGG
>JABDQX010000191.1 GCA_013042035.1 Gammaproteobacteria bacterium | reverse complement strand
GGCCCGCAAAGCTGGAAAAGGCGATTAGGGAGAACCTGGATCGGTTGGTGATTTCACAATGAACGAGGAGTACGCGCCGTGATGCGTTCCTATGAAGCGGAAATCGACGCCAAGGGGCGGATTCGGTTGCTGGAGCCGACAAATCTCCATGGTCCCTGCCGGGTGGTTGTAACGGTACTGGAACCGGTACCCGATGATGCGGAAGAACAGGACAATCGGGCATTGCTGCACTTTGCCGAAAAGTCGCTGGCGCAAGATTGGAACCGTCCCGAGGAGGAAGAGGCATGGGCGCATTTGCAACCGGGCGAGGTAGTACCGGAACCACTGGACCCCGTTGATGTGCCGGCTCAGCCGGCAAATGAGGCCCGCGACTGGCGGCGGTTTGTCGGCATCATGAAAGATACGCCCCGTTTCAACGCCGATCCCGTGGCCATCCAGAGAACAATGCGTGATGAGTGGGATTGAGGAGAAAACACCATGACTGTTACCGAACTGATGGAGCACCTGAAAGCGTTCGACCCCAACCTGCCGGTGGTGGTGGCGGGCTATGAGGGCGGTTTTAACGACGTCTCCTTCGTGGCTCCGGCGCGGATGTTCCCGGAAGCCAATACCGAGTGGTATTACGGCGCCCACGAAGAGGCGCTTCCTGGAGACGAAGGGACCGTGACGGCGTTGTTACTGTCCGGTAAAAACCATATCGCCGTGGATGATTGAGTATTCGGGAGGTGAACACATGTCGCGGTTGAGTGTCGATGCGTTGGAGTTGGCGGTGGCTGCATTGGAAGAAGGGCTGCGGGAGTATGCGGACCATCCTGTGTTGACCATGCGGGACGGCGTGATTCAGCGGTTTGAAACCGCCATGGATCTGTCCTGGAAACTGCTCCAGCGCGCCCTGAAGGATATCCTGACGATCAACCCGGGGCTGATCCGCACCAAAGAGGATATGTTCCGCGTTGCGGCGGAGTACGAACTGATCACGAATGCGGAGCGCTGGCTGGGTCATTACGAAGCCCGTAACCAGACATCGCACATCTACGATGCCGATCTGGCGGCTCAGGTGTTCGAACACGTTCCCGCGTTCCTGCCGGACGTCCGGGCGTTGCTGACAAGGTTGAGAAATGCCGCTTGATGTACGGCAGGATCATCTGGTCATCATCCGGGAGATCCTGCGCCGTCACGTCCCGGACCGGGCGGTGTGGGCCTTCGGCTCTCGTGTCCGGGGAACGGCCCGTACAGCCTCGGATCTGGATTTGTGCATCGGTGGCGACAAACCCATGGGGTTCGAACGTCTGGCGCGGTTGCGGGATGCCTTTTCGGCAAGCGTTCTGCCTTTTCGGGTGGATGTCGTGGCGTGGGCCAGTACGGGGGAATCGTTCAGGAGGGTGATTGAGAGGGAACGGGTGGTGGTGCGGATGGGACAGTCTGGATAGTGAGTGTTGAAGAATCACCGGCGGGAAGTTCCCCCCTTATTCAATCAACCTCAATCAGCTCCAATCAGGTTCGGCACGGTAACGATTGCTTCCTCTTTCAGGCCGACGTGGTTGTGATGATCATCCGGCTACCGCTGAATCGAGCAGGCATCCGGGTAAACGGGGATCAAAACAGTCGATCCCGGCTATTGAGTTGGCACCGATGCGTTCGACAAGAGCAAGTGGTCATGTCGGAGGGCAATCGGCGGTAGCGGTTTTGTGGTATTTGAAAGCTATCGTCTGGCGGGAAGCTGGAGATTTCTGGATCGCGTTTCCAGGGAGGACGTTGGGAACGGGCGGAAACTATGATTCCATCCACCCGGGCAACAAACCGCCAATAGCCTTTGCATAAAGCTTCTCGGGCGCAACATCGATATCCTCCTGCCACGCGAGGGTGCCCAGTTCATCGTTTACCCGGAAGTCTTTGAAAAAATCCATATCCTTAAAATGGTCGAAAACGCCGCCTTTCGGAAGGTATTCGGAAAAATCGACAACGCCCCTCTTCCCGTCGTCGAAGGTGATGGCAATCCTGTAGCCGCCTTCATAGTTGGCCGAAACCACATCGGGCAACATTTTTATCGAATTCCCCCCCCCGGCCGTGTACTCGCATTCATAATGGTTATCCCGACGATGTCTTCCCCATCTTTTCTCAGCAATACGTCTTCGTCTATCTCGATGGTGTTCGTTGCTCGTTGCGGTTTACGAAAGCTCATGTACAGGACATCGGCTTCCTTATCGTAATCAATCCAGGTTTGTTTGGCCGGGAGCCTCAGCATATCGTTGGTCATAGCCAAACAATCGGTAACAAAACGCTCCGTCGTCCTGGTCAGTGTCGTTGCCATATGATTTCTCCCTTGGGTTTCGTGGACAGGAAGTATGCCGTTATGACAAAACCATCGCTTTCCCGGTACACCACCACCATCCATTTGTTTTTGCCATAATTCCTCGCAGCCTTATGGCTGCCACCGTTACCTCGTACAATGACGTCCGGTTTTTCCACCGTTTCCAACACTTCGTGAAAATAACTCGCCAGATCCTCGTGGTTTTCGGTAATGTGATACCACCTTTCGTAGG
>JABDQX010000457.1 GCA_013042035.1 Gammaproteobacteria bacterium | reverse complement strand
GCTGTAAACAGCACCTATCTTACCGTCTGGGAGCGGCGATGATTGCCAACGCGCACACTCCGGTGGGTTGGGTAAAGATGCCCTGGACGCTGCGGCGTGAAGTACGGGATTTCCGGCGATCCAGAAGTTCGTGGGGAGTAGAAAGTAGGGCGCGTACGAGGTGACAACCATGCTGGGAAGTCATCGTCACAAATTCATCCATACCAAAATAGAGACTGCTTTTTCGTTTGAGCCTGAGTATTTCAAATACTCATTCCCACACAGGGCTGCGGTTAGTGAATGCAGAAAATTCTTCGACTGTTGATATCCGGAAGAAAATCCATATCGACTATGCCGCTCGGCTTGTTTCGCTGGCAAGTGACAAGATGTCTACGATCGAAGTCGAAACAGTCCTGATTATCCTTGATTCTGTGCTCGGTCCCGGTTGGTCGGAACATCGCGACCCAGGCATCCTTACCTTGGTAAAGACTGGTACTCACAGTGTCGCCTTCAATTCCCTCGCATTGTACATACATCACCTTGTTCGGGAGTTTGGCCAAAGCGATTCGATTATTATTCGCGTACAATTATTCCGCGTTTTACGTCACGTGCTGGCAAAATTGCTTGCTGCCGGATATGTCCATGCCAAGGCAGCGCGATCGTCACCACAGTCGGTTACAACGACTTCCGAAGTCGAGCCCACTCTGGAAGAGGGGATAGTCAAAGTCTACCAAACCACCGTCGGCCGAACACCGGTCGAGGCCGAGATTGATGCCTGGAAAAAAAACATCGACAACGGGCTGCCTTTTTATCAATTTCTGCTACGGATGGGACGCACTGAAGAAGCCAAGAGGCAAGCAAGCAGCCGGATGGTGCTTGAGAACGTAACCGACGGTGAATGTGTGCAGTTGGTTTATGAACTGGTATTAGGACGTGGTGCGGCGACCTGGGAAATCGATCGCTGGTTGCAAAAGCTGGAGGCCGGCACCATAACTCGCCGTCAAATGTTGACCGACTTGTTCAACCATGGCGCGCAACAAGCGGCAAAACCGGCAGAAGCGCCCGCGCGTGATGGTCTTTCCTGTCGGATCATGGGAACAAGCCATTTTCTCACAGTGGCGGATTGGAAACGGCAAACGAAAGAGCTGATCGGCAAACCTACTGCGCCAGACAAACGTTATGCCAACCGTTTCCACGTCCGTCGTACCTCGCAGGTGCTGGTTTCGGCGCTTACCAGCCTTTACCGTGGGGAAAACTTTATCGAACAGTTCATGGACAACATCACGTCCCAGTCCGGCTTCGACGATTATTGTGAACTGGTGATCGTGGATGCCGATTCACCGGAAAACGAATACGAGACCATCAAGCGTTATCTCGACAAACACAAAAACATCAATTACATCCGGGTCAATCATCGGATTGGTATTTACGACGCTTGGAATGTGGCAGCCAGGGCCGCGCGCGGCGAGTATTTGACCAATACCAACGTGGATGATCTCCGCCGCCACGATTCTTTCGAGATCCAGGCCGGCGTACTCGAAAACCTGCCTTTCGTGGATGTGGTCTACCAGGAACTGTACTACACCTTGGACCCCCGATTACCCTTCGAGCGAATTGCCGCTTTTGGTCACGAAACTCAGCTACCGATAATCACGCCGCACAACATGATGAAGTTCAATTCGCCCCATAATGCGCCCATGTGGCGTAAGTGCCTGCATGAGGAACTCGGTTGGTTCGATACCCGATATCAATCGGCCGGAGACCTTGAATTTTGGTTGCGCTGCACGGTAGCCGATAAAGTCTTCTATAAGATTAACGTTCCACATATAGCCTATTACCAAAACCCCGAGGGGCTATCTACCCGCTCCAATACAAGAGGCATAAGCGAGACAATGGATATTTACAAAACCTATTGCCGCAAACTGGCACCCGAAGCGGCGATAATGCCAAGTGTCGAGTTTGTTCGCCGGCTTGGGATGGTCTCACCTGGACCTGCGGCTCATAACCGCTATGCGATGGCGCAGCAGGCGTTGCATGGCCTTGCCCAGCGAGGAAAATTCCTTCGTTATGCCAGTGGACAGGCATGACCAGACTACTTGTCGATGGTATTTCCTTTCAACTCAACGATACCGATATCGCCCGTGTGTGGTGTTCGGTGCTCGAACAACTGGCTCAAGCCGGTCGTTTCGAGATCTATTTCCTTGACCGGGGCAACGCGCCGGAAATCGATGGCATTCAGTATATCCCCTTCCCCAGGAATCTTTTCGCGCATAATCCGGCCGATTCGATGCTGATTCAACGCATCTGCGATCACTATGCTATTGATGTGTTTACGTCCACCTACTACACTTCGCCGATGCACACACCCATGTTATTGGTCGTGCACGATATGATTCCAGAGCTGTTTAACTTCGACCTGTCGCAACGGATCTGGATGGAAAAAGACGCTGCCATCTCTTACGCCCAGCGATATCTGTGCGTCTCGGAAAATACCCGTCGCGATCTGCTGGCGCTCTACCCGGAGATTCCTTCCGAGATGGCGACGATGGCCCACTGCGGTATCGACGAAGTGGTATTCCGGCAGCGTAATGCATCCGCCATTGCGAACTTTCAAACCAAGCATGCTCTGGAGCGGCCTTATTTCTTATTCGTTGGCTCACGTGCGCAGCACGGCGGTTACGAAAACAGTGATTTGTTCTTCGAAGCCCTGGCGCGCATCCAGAAGGCCGACTTCGATATCCTTTACGTTGGCGGTGAGCACGAGGTAAGGCAGCATATCCTCGATACGCTTCCCAAAGGTGTATGTTGTAACATGCTCGAACTGACCGACGATGAACTTGCCTTGGCCTATGGTGGCGCCCTGGCATTGGTTTATCCATTTTTGTACGAAGGGTTTGCCATGCCGATTATCGAGGCCATGGCCTCCGGTTGCCCAGTCATCACCACCGGGCATGGATCGTTGGCCGAGGCCGCGGACGACGCAGCGTTGCTGATCGATGGCGAATCGGTGGAAGAAATGCATCAGGCCTTGATGCGGATACAGGACACGGTGTTGAGGGAGACATTGCGTACCC
>JABDQX010000454.1 GCA_013042035.1 Gammaproteobacteria bacterium | reverse complement strand
AAATCGCGTCATGTAGCTCGCTACACTCCCCGATTTATCACCTTCCGCGCCTTGCGGGACCCCAATCGGGCTACCGCCTCGCGACGACCCGGAATTTTCAGACACCCTCTTAGGCTGACACATAGCTCTTTTTTCTCTTCACAACCTGAATTGCCCATGGCATACTGAGGATATTCTAGGATTTTCCTACGAAAATAACCAACTACAATGATAACTAGGGCAGGAGGAGTGTCGTGAGCGACAGACCTTTCAAAGTGCTTGGCATACAACAGATTGCCATCGGGGGACCCGATAAAGAGAAAATGAAAAAACTCTGGATCGATTCTCTGGGATTGACGATCACCGGTAACTTCAAGAGCGAACGGGAGAACGTAGACGAAGACATCGCCGCCATGGGTGCCGGCGCGCTGAAAGTCGAAGTAGACCTGATGCAGCCCGTGGACCCGGAGAAGAAACCCCAGGTCCATAAAACACCGCTCAATCACATCGGTTTGTGGATTGACGATTTACCTACCGCCGTAGAATGGTTGACGGCCAATGGCGTACGTTTTGCGCCTGGTGGAATTCGTAAGGGAGCGGCAGGATTCGATATTACATTTCTACATCCCAAAGGCAATGATGAATTTCCCATAAGTGGAGAAGGCGTATTGATCGAATTGGTTCAGGCACCACAGGAAGTCATTGATGCTTATGCCGGGTTATCCGGATAGATTCCAGCCACATCGGAATTCTCGGAAAACAAATTTCCGAATTTCGCCCCGAAAAGGCGAAGCTATATAATTTTGCTACGCAAAATATCCCGGCCCTCGGAGCAATCTACCCCGAGGGATCAATTCGATAAACATCCCAGGATGAGGTGGGGGTTATGACGCTACCTGCGAAACTGCTTGATGAGTTGCAAGAACGCCGCGAAAAAATCTATGCCGCTGGCGGGGAAGATAAGATTAAAAAACGGCATGAAAAAGGATTGTTGACAGCCAGAGAACGTTTGTTGACGCTTTTCCAGGAGGATACCTTTCAGGAGTTTGGCGCACACATACGGCATAGCGCCACGGCCTTTGGAATGGCTAAAAAGGATTTTCCGGCCGACGGTATCGTGGCGGGAACGGGTTACGTAGGTGGCATACCGGTTGCGGCGTTTGCCCAGGACTTTACCGTAGGCGCGGGTACGCTCGGGAAAATGCACGCCAACAAGATGGTCAGTGTGTTGAAGTTCGCCTTGAAAACCGGATGCCCGGTGGTCACTTTCAAGGATTCGGGCGGCGCCCGCATTCAGGAGGCCGTGGATGCCCTTTCCGGTTATGGCGATGTGTTTTATCAGAACGTGCTCGCCTCCGGTGTGGTGCCGCAGATCGCGGTGATCCTGGGGCCTTGTGCGGGTGGCGCTTCATATTCGCCCGCGCTCATGGATTTCATCATCATGAGCAAGAAAAACGCACACATGTTCATCACCGGCCCCCAGGTCATCAAGGCCGTCACGGGTCAGGATTGCAGCATGGATCAGGTCGGCGGGGCAGCCGTGCATGCGACGGTAAGCGGTAATGCCCATTTCGTGGCCGAGAACGATCAACATGCGATACAGATCGTTCAGAAGCTGCTGTCCTATCTGCCCGCGAACAACACCGAAGACCCTCCTCACCGGCTAACCGCCGATATCTCCCTGTCCAAAGACGACACCATGAACATGATCATCCCGGAAGACCCGTCCGAGCCGCTGGATGTACGTGAGGTCATCTCGCGGGTGGTGGACGGTGGAGAGATCCTGGAGATCCACGCAGGATTCGCTCGCAACCTTATTGTGTGTTTCGCCCGGATAGATGGCATCGTGGTGGGAATACTGGCCAACCAGCCCATGGAAAAAGCCGGTGCGCTGGATATCGATGCCTCCGATAAGGGCGCGCGTTTCATCCGTTTCTGTAATGTGTTCAATATCCCGCTGGTGACGTTTGTGGATGTGCCCGGTTTCCTGCCCGGTATCGAACAGGAGCGCGGCGGCATCATTCGTCACGGCGCGAAATTGCTCTACGCCTATTCCGCTGCCACTGTCCCCAAAATCACGATGATTCTGCGCAAGGCCTATGGCGGCGCCTATATCGCCATGTGCAGCGAGCACCTGGGTGCCGATATGGTTTATGCCTGGCCCACTGCCGAGATCGCGGTCATGGGGGCCGAAGGTGCCGTCAACATCCTTTACAACAAAGAGATCAAGGCGGCCGAAGATAAGATGGCAAAACGAGCAGAGCTTGTTGCCGACTACCGTGCCGAGTTTGCTTCTCCCTATCTGGCGGCATCGCGAGGATATATCACCGATGTTATCGAACCGGCGGAGACTCGTGCTGTTCTGTCTCTTTCTCTGCGAAAGACACTGACCAAACGAGAACTTCGTCCGGCGAAGAAACATGGAACCATTCCATTGTAAAAAGCAATATAAAAAGCAAGTGCTGCTGTAGCCAAGGCTCTTGCTTTTTTATGGCAGCTCCTTTCTCGCCTGTTTGTCGGGGCAATCCTTGTGGTTGCCCTTTTTTATTTGGCGCTGTTAAAACCAGAAGCTGGTAAATGCCCGCGTTAAAAGCTCCGAAAACTGTCATTTTGGTCGTATATCAGATCGTTAACTATCTGGTTTAGAATATTTCATGTTTGTGCCAAATATGACAGAATAGTGAAATCTTGTCACTTTGCACAAGGTTCACGTCGGTAACATTATCTGTACTTATTTGCCAAGGTATTCATCAATGAAAAATCTGCATACACACAAAGCGCCATGGTTAATGGCATTTTTAGGGTTGGCATGGTTAGCCAGTGGAACCCTGGTCTCGGCCGCCACACTTCCGGGGCCTGTCGTGGATACAGCCTGGTTAGCGGAAAATCTGGATAATGTCGTGTTGCTTGATGTACGCAAGGATGTGAAAAGTTTCGAGAAGCGATCGAGAGGCGCGGGTGGCCCGGTTAATCCTTGCGGGCCTGGCGGAAAGAAAGCAAAGGCGCCAGTGCGAGGGGATGGGCATATTGAGGGTGCGGTGCTCATCAGTTTCAAAAAGATTCTCGGGAGTTACAAGCACGCCAATGGCAAGAAGGTCAAAGTAATCTTGCCCCAAAAAGAGGCCTTCGAAAAACTGATGCAGGGTGCCGGTGTCGATAATGACAGCACCGTTGTGATTACCAGCAAGGGCCAGGGATTATCGACTGCTGCCTTTGCGGCTCGTCTGTACTGGACGCTGAAGTATTTCGGTTTCGATAATATGGCCATCCTGGATGGTGGTACCGTGCAATGGAAACTGGATAAACACAAGGTAAAATATGGTAGCGCCTCGAAACCCTCGAAAGGCAATTTCACCGCCGCTACCGAACGAAAAGAAATCCTGGCATCCATGGATGATGTCATTGCTCTGACCAAGGGAGAGGGTGATGCGCAACTCCTGGATGTGCGTGGCAAAGACCTCTATCTTGGTCTGACCTATATGCGGAAATACGTGCTCCCAGAGGGTAGAGGCCATATTCCCGGCGCGAAAAACTTCCCCGTAGTCCTCATGGCAAATTACAGGGGACCTGCCGCAACCCTATATAGCAAGGAAAACATTGAGAAGGTCGCGGCGTTGTCCGACATGGATCTTACCAATACGCCCACTGTCACTACCTGTAATACGGGCGTTATGGCAAGCTTGGGTTGGTTTATTCTGTCCGAGTGGCTTGGCAACAAAAACGTGCGTTTGCATGATGGTTCCATGCTCGAATGGGCCATTGACGGACAATCAGTTATGCGTCCTTTGGAACAATAAATTCTTTTTGTATGCGACGCTCTTCCGTAGCCCGTTGATTTTTTGCGTTATATCCCGTGTGGCCGCAAAAAAGTTCTTTATGAACATATTCCTGTCGGGTTGATATGTTCTGAAAGTTCGGGAAATTTTTCGCCAAAAAACACGATACAACAAATATGGCCCTGCGAAAGCGGGGCCTTATAATTTTGCGGTTCAAAATCATCGTGATGAAAAAACTTTGGATTCAGCAATGGCCCTTCTGGCTGGGTGGTTTGTTCGTAGGCCTCGCAGAGATTGTTTTTTACTATAAGTACGACATGTTCATCGTGGTGACCACTGGTTTTGCCCAGATGTACGCGGTGAGCGAGGAATACTTATTTGGAATTGACTGGGTGGCGCGTCTCTATGAGCCGGGGGTTCACTGGGTCATCATCGGCGCGCTACTGGGCGCCCGGCTGGTGGTGATGGCCGAGAGGGAATCGCGGGCCTGGGTGCATTATCAGTGGCCGATACTTCTACTTGCCTTTGTCGGTGGTTTTCTGTTTTCCTTCGGCACCCGCATAGCCGGTGGATGCACAACCCACCACTTCATGGGTGGTCTGCCGTCCATGAGCATTGCCAGTTGGGTAGTGCTTCTGACCGGCATCCCTTTCGCATTCATGGCCTTCCAGTTTGCCATGAAGATAAAAACCGGCGGTTATTTCCGTCACCAGGAGACCTTGGCGGTGGCCTGCCGCTACCACGATCACCCGGATCATCCACACCCCGGATACGACCCCAACTACAAGCCATGGCGGGATCCGCTGCGTGTTCTTCTTGTTCTTTTTCTCCTCGTGTTTATCCTGCTTCCTGTCTATTTTGCCCTGTTTTCCCATGAGATCGCCGGGGCGGTGAGCGATATCGGTTGGGAAAATGTGGCCTGGATGATGGGTGCGGGCTTGTTGCTGGGTTTTGGTATCGCGAAATGCGGTTTCGGCACCGAATGCGCTGTGATGGCACCGGAGTCGGTTTTTACCCAACCTGATTATTTTCAAAAGGGCGGGGTACCCCTTTCCACCTACACCATGTTTCGTGGGATGCTGCCATTACAGGGTTTTATGGTGGCCATCGTCATATTCAACCTATTTATCATGGCCAGATGGATAACCGGCTATGGCAGCGTACCGAATGCTGCTGGCGAACAAGGCCTTTATTGGGGTCACATCCTGGGTGGCCCACTCCTTGCCATCGGCGCGGTATTCATGATCGGTTGTGAGGTGCGCACTTACGCCCGGCTTGGACTCGGCTACGCCACGGCGCTTGCCGCATTACCAGGCTTTTATCTCGGCTATCTGCCCTATACGTTGTTCAGCGAAGAGATCGATGCGGTGGTATTCGGCGAAGGCCTGACGGACTTCATCACCCTGGCGGAATGG
>JABDQX010000189.1 GCA_013042035.1 Gammaproteobacteria bacterium | reverse complement strand
GTTTTACCCATTGTTCGGTCGCTAATTTATGCAAAACCGCCGCATCGGGAGGGTACGGCTCGGTGGTATTGCAACTATATACATCGACGTCCGATTCGCCAGGTTCAAGCTTCTCCCCATAAAAGGCATCCAGCGCCCGCGCGCCTTTTTCATAAAGCGGCGTATGGTAGCAACGATTAAAGGGAAGCTCTATCCACAGGGCACCCAGGCTTTTGAGCTTGCCGGTAACGGCCTCGGTGACTTCATTTTTGGTAAACAGGATCATCTGGCTTGGGCAGTTATCCGCCACCAAATAGACCGCGCCCGGAAACGCTTCCTGGAGTTCTTCGACTACCGTCCACGCGACCCCGCCCACGGAAAGCAATGTTCCGCTCATAACACCGTGGTTTGTCTCCAGTTGCGCATATACATCGTTCAACGCCCGCAGTTCCTTCTGGAAATCGTCCAGGGATCGGGTTTTGGCCTTCCCGGAGACCCGAAGCGCCACATGTTCACCGGAACTGTGACCAACCATCATGTCGCAGCCGATCCCGAAATCGTGGAGCAATTCATACAAGGCAAAACTGCTTGTAGTAACACTTTCTCCGGCCACGCCATCACTTAGGAGCTGCGCGGCCATCCATTCCCGATCGCTATCGGCCAATCCCGTCGGCGGCGGGAAGATTAGCCTGTTCAGTGCGATGGCTCGCGGATACGTGGCGTCCAGAAAATCGAACCAACCACGTATTTTTGGGAAATACAGGCACAGATCCGACAGCATGTCAGGGTATTGAGAGCCTTCACTGGAAAACAAAAAGGCCAGTTTACCGTCCGGTGTTTTGTCCTTGGCGTAATACACGCCTTTTTTTATGGACACTATCCGTGTCGTCTTTTCATCGGCCAGTTTCTTATGGGCAAAGGAAAGTTTCTCGATTAAATCGTCACTACCGCGCGCGATGATCGCCAATCGGCAACCCCCATCATGGGCCTGTCGACTCAGGGTATACCCCAGCCTTGCCAGGGATTCCGGCGGATTGTCCTGAAGCTGTTCGAGAAGACGCTGCACGGAAGAAAAGACAGCGGCCCGATCCTCTCCGGCGAAAACCAACATCTCCGTCGGCCAGGTTGCCCAAACGTGGTTTTGTCCAATGGCATCGGGTGGGTGATCGGGCGGGGAATCGACAGGCGATGCAAGGGTTTTAGGCGCGGGATCTTTATCCCGGGAATCCACACCCTGTCGGTGTGTGGGCTTTTTCGTAAAGGACGCAGTGATCCCGGCATAGTTTGATACCGGGATATCCGGGAATTCCTCCAGGATGGCATGTGCGTTGATTCCACCGAATCCAAAGGCATCGATCCCGGCCCGGCGTGGCGTCGGAGCGCCGTGGATCCAAGGACGCAGTTCCGTATTGATATAAAAGGGTGTCGCCGTAATGCCAAGTTCCGGATTCACCCTTTCGCAAAGGGTCGGAGGAAGTACCTTATGGTAAAGGGACAGGGAGATTTTGATGAGGCTTGCGATGCCCGCTGCGGGGATACAATGGCCGATCATGGATTTGACGGAACCCAGTGCGCAATGGGGAATGCGACCAGCGCGTGGTCCGAACACCGATGTGAGCGCTTGAATCTCCGTTAGATCACCCAACGGTATCCCTGTCCCGTGGGCCTCGACCAGATCCACCGTCGCGGGATCGATCCCCGTCCGTTCGTAGGCCCGGCGCAGCGCCAATGCCTCGCCCTCGAGCCGGGGAGCCAGCAATCCCTGCGCCTTGCCATCGCTTGCAATACCAATGCCCTTGATAACGGCGTAGATCCGATCCCCATCACGAACGGCATCCGGCAATCTTTTCAACACGACAAAACCTGCGCCTTCACTCAACAAGGTACCGTTGGCCGCCTCGTCGAACGGGCGAACATCGGTGGACGATAGCGCGCCCAGGGCGGAAAAAAGCATATAGACCTGGGGAGGCATGCTGGCCTGTATACCGCCCGCCAACATCATATCGCATCGGTGCGCCATCAAATCGCTAATGGCGAGATCGGCCGCAATCAGCCCCGATGCGCAGGCCCCATCGACGATGTAATTGGGCCCCATCAGATCCAGCCGGTTAGCAATTCGGCCGGATGTCACATTGGAAACCAGGAAAGGCGCCTGTTCATTTCCCACTTTGGGCAGATCCCGTTTCAGGGCTTCCTGTAGTTTTCGGAGGGTATCTTCCCGAGCGTTCGGAAAAAATTGGCGGCACAACGCCATGGTTTGATCCAACACCAACCCGTACTGGATGCCGGTCACATCAGCCCGGTGGGGATTGGCGCCTCGCCCAACGATAACCCCGACCCGTTCACGGGCAAACGGACGCGTGGCGTAACCGGCGTCCCAAAGCGCATCCCTTGCCAGTTTCAGGGCAATAAAATGCCCCGGGTCGGCCCCCGCCAAGGCGCTCGGTGGTATACCGAATTCAAGGGGATTGAACTTGGCCAGTTCTCCGAACAATCCCACCTTGCGTGTGTAGATGCGTCCCGAATCGATACGAGGCGTTGATTGGCGCGGGTCATAGTAGGGCTCGGACCATTCCGCCGGGGCATCGGCCAGGTGGTAGGTCTTCCGAATGATATTTCGCCAGTAGGCGTCTTTGTCTTCGGCACCGGGGAAAAGGCAGGCGATACCGATGATCGCAACATCCGGGTTTTTCATAGTTTGTGCTGTTGTTCCGGTATGACATTCTTGTTCAGTGAGTTACCTTCGACTGGAGCTGCCTGCGCATATCGTTTCCCTGTTTGTCCTTTTGGATGACCAGGGCAAACAACCCGTTGCCCTCGCTTTTTTGTTCCCACAGCCGCCCGATGGTCTGCTTTTCCCGCGTCTCCGACGTATCCATCAGCATAGCCCCTTTGTATTCGGCCACCAGCAGCCGGTCATCGTTCAAGCGTGCCACGAAGTCGGGATAGAATTTGCCCAAAGCTGTGGGCAACCAGAAGGCGTTGGGATGCCGGGCCACGTTACGGACCCAGTATTTCACCTCCGCCAGACTATCAAGCGCCTGGGCGCATTGGAATTCTTCTCCATCTTCGGCGCCATCGAAGACGGGGACATGATTCGCTCCCAGAAAATGTTTCTGGAACCGGAACCGGCCCCTATACCGACGCTCTTCCTGGAACATGCCATCCTGGAATTCGAAGCCTTCATCGAAAGAAACCTCCACCCGCGCCTCGGGTGCGAACAGGCATTGTTGATAGGCTTTGCCCTTCTCTTCCTTTCGGAAGCCATCAAACATCTTCCGGATCTTGTCGGCGAGGATATATTTGCAGCGCCACAGGGCGGCGATGGAAATCTTGCGGGTGTCGGCAAAATAGGCGATGAGTTCCCGCAACCATTTCAACAACTCGGCCTGATCTATGTCGTTTCCCCGGACTTGTCCGTCCAGCCAAATGGCCAGCCTCTCCGGCGTCCAATTTTCCGCCGGGGTGTTCAGATCCAGGTTTAGCTGTTCGGTCTCGCCGATGAACCGGTAGGCAAGGCGCTTCCCGTCCAGATCGATCTCGATATGCCGGGTCGTCTCCCGGATATCGAACTGATCTTTTTCCAGCCGGGCCGGGCGGTTCAGCAGGGACCAATCGGGATTGGCCATGAAGCTTTCCAGAAAGGTATTGGTATCGGCAAACACCATCTCTTCCTGAATCCAGGTCATGAGCCGGGGCACGGTGAAGCGCTCCCCTTGCCTTGCGGGCGAGAGCACGGTAGCAACTGTTTTCCGGTGTGCCTCCAGCCTCTCCCGGAATGCCGGGCGCTCTGGCTCGGGGAGCAATTCGAGAATCGCTCTTTCCGTTTCGGGAGATACGGGACCGCTCACGCGAATCGCCACCTTGCCCGCTTCGGTTTCCCGCACCCGGACGCCTTCATTCTCCCGCGCCTTCAGCGCGCCGAGGTTTTCCGGTTCCACGGCAACCCGGTATTCGAATTCCGGTTCTTTCACCTTGGGCGCGAACAGATCTCCGGTATCCTCCAAATCGATAGGGATCTGAACCGGCTCGATTTGCTCCCTGGCCTCTTGGTCGTCGAAGCCCATGCTGATCAGCTTATCCACCAACGCCTGGGCGGTGTCCCTAAAAGAGAGCGCCGAGACATGGGCGTAGGCCCGGTTGAGTTCCGATATCGGGCGCCGCTCGGCGTAGGGCATGCGCATAACCCGGCCCAAGAGTTGCTCCACGTCGCTGGCGCTTTTGACGTTGGCCACGGAGCAGAACACATAGGCAAAGGAGCAGTCCCAACCCTCCCGGAGCGCCTCCTTGGTGATGATGTATTCGATGGGGCATTTCGGATCGAACAGATCGATGTTGTCCAGTTCCCGTTGCTCGCCGGTGGCGATGGCGATGCGATCAATCGGGATCTGTTCGGTTTCCATCAAATGTTGCTTCAATACCTCCACCCTCACCTCCTGGCCCTTTTGTTGGGCCTGGAACAATACGATGGGGCGGATGTATTGGTTATGAGATCCGGGCCGGTCGGCCTTGGCCTTTTCCGCCAGCGCGGCGCGCTCGGCCACCGCGCCATTGACGGCTCCTTGCCAGGAATCGTGGCCCGAGAGCAGGATGGGGAGCTTGACCATCTCCTCGC
>JABDQX010000448.1 GCA_013042035.1 Gammaproteobacteria bacterium | reverse complement strand
CGGTGTATGGGGGACGAAATATGTCCCCGCCTTCATTCGGCGCTATCCTTTTGTCTTTGCCAGCAACGACGATGGAAAAACATTTACGGCATGCATCGATGAAGAATATATCGGTTGTAACCAGCAGGGTCTTGGTGAACGGCTATTCGATACCGAGGGCGAACAGACCCAGTATCTGGGGGGCGTGCTTGAATTCCTCAAGGCCTATCAGATCCAATTCCAACGGACGCAGATCTTCTGCAAAAAGCTTCAGGAACTCGAACTCCTTGAGCCTATGCAGGCCCAGTTCGAGCCGAAGGCGGGGGGAGGAAAGGTCTCTTTGTCCGGATTCATGGCCGTCAGCCGTGAACGCGTCAAGAAACTATCCGGCGATAAGCTTGCCGAGCTTGCTGCTACCGATGAGCTGGAGCTTATGTATTTACACCTTCAGTCCATGCGGAATATCTCCCAGATAGCCCAGCGCATGGGCACGCAGATTGCCACGGAGGACAAGAGCAAGCTGGAAGGCACGGCGGAGGATATGGGGGATGTGGTGACGCATTAATGGTGACGATGATAAGCCGACAGTAGTGTAAATGCGGCCAGGAACGGGCAACCTTTTATTGACCGCCGGAAGGGGTCAATAAAAGGTTGCGGGATGTTGAGCGGGTCATTGTTCGCGTCTGGGTTTACATTTGCCTCTTGTTCAATGCGTCCGCAAGGCGTCGTGCGCACCTTCTTTACCCACGCTGGCAGGTTTTTCCCGGTCGGCTTTTAGCTCGGTCGGCGTTGGCGTATATTGCAGGGCAAGCTCCAACACCTCATCGATCCACTTCACCGTCTGAATGTCCAGACCCTGCTTGATATTGGCCGGGATCTCGGACAGATCCCGTTGATTCTCTCTTGGAATCAGCACCTTGGTAATACCCCCACGCAGTGCGGCAAGTAGTTTCTCCTTGAGACCGCCGATGGGTAGCACCTCACCACGCAAGGTAATCTCCCCGGTCATGGCCACATTGGACAGTACGGGTATCTTGGTCAGTGTCGATACCAGGGCCGTACACATACCGACACCGGCGCTCGGTCCATCCTTGGGGGTGGCGCCTTCCGGGACATGGATGTGGACATCGTGTTTTTGATAAAACTCGGGTTCGAGGCCGAGTTGTTTGCTTCGGCTTCGAACGACCGTCATGGCTGCCTGGATCGACTCTTGCATGACATCGCCCAAAGAGCCCGTATGGCTGAGATTGCCTTTGCCGGGCATAATCGCCGCCTCGATGGTCAGGAGATCCCCTCCAACTTCGGTCCAGGCAAGGCCCGTAACGTGACCGATGCGATCTTCTTCTTCCGCACGGCCATAGTGGAACCGTTGTACTCCGAGGTATTTTTCCAGGCTTTTGGGCGTAATGAGTGTTTGCTTGTCGGAGCCGGAAATGATTTTTTGTTTGACAACCTTCCGGCTGATCTTGGCAATTTCCCGCTCGACGTTGCGCACCCCGGCCTCTCGAGTGTAGTAACGGATGATATCCTGGATGGCGTTTTGGGTAATGTTGATCTCACCGTCCTTCAAGCCATTGTCTTTTGTCTGTTTGGGGATGAGATAGCGCTTGGCGATATTGAGCTTTTCGATTTCCGTATAGCCCGGTATCCGAATGACCTCCATGCGGTCGAGCAGTGGACCCGGGATATTCATCGAATTGGCGGTGGCAACGAACATGATCTCGGATAGATCGTAATCGACTTCCAGGTAATGATCGTTGAAGGTATGGTTTTGTTCCGGATCCAGGACTTCGAGTAGCGCCGACGATGGGTCGCCCCGGAAATCCATGGACATTTTGTCCACTTCATCCAGCAGGAAGAGCGGGTTACGCACCCCACCCTTGGCTAGTTTTTGGATGATGCGTCCGGGCAGGGCGCCAATGTAGGTGCGCCGATGTCCCCGGATTTCCGCTTCATCGCGTACGCCACCCAGGGACATGCGGATAAATTCGCGGCCCGTGGCGCGGGCAATGGATTTTCCAAGAGAGGTTTTTCCGACGCCCGGTGGACCCACAAGACATAAAATAGGACCTTTGAGCTTTTTGACCCGCTGCTGAACCGCAAGGTACTCGGTGATCCGTTCCTTGACCTTTTCCAGGCCATAGTGATCCTCTTCCAACACGCCTTCGGCCTTGGGAAGATCATGGCGAATCCTGGTGCGCTTTTTCCACGGTACATCCAACAACCAGTCCACATAATTGCGCACGACAGTCGCCTCCGACGACATGGGCGACATCATTTTGAGCTTTTTGATCTCGGCCGTGGCCTTTTCCTTGGCTTCCTTGGACATTCCCGCCTCTTCGATCTTCTTTGCCAGTCTCTCTATCTCATTGGTTCCATCCTCCATGTCGCCCAGTTCCTTCTGGATGGCCTTCATCTGTTCGTTGAGGTAATACTCGCGCTGGTTTTTCTCCATCTGCTTTTTGACGCGCCCGTGTATTTTGCGCTCTACCTGGAGGAGATCGATCTCCCTCTCCAGATGATGGGCCAATTGTTCGAGCCGGGATTTGACGTCTTTTGTTTCCAGCAGCTCCTGCTTCTGGTCGATCTTGATGAACAGATGCGCGGCAACGACGTCGGCCAGTCGACCCGAGTCGTTGATGTCGGTAAGGGAAGCGATGATTTCCGGTGATATCTTTCTGTTGAGTTTTACGTATTTCTCGAACTGGGTCATGGTGGAGCGTATCAGAGCTTCGACGTTCTTGGTTTCAACGGGCTGCTCTTCGTACTTTGTTATTTCGGCGAACAGATAGTTGTCCGTTTCGATAAAACGCTCGATACTTGCCCGATAGAGACCTTCCACGAGGACCTTGACGGTTCCATCCGGCAGTTTGAGCAACTGCAGGATCGTCGAGACCGTACCGGTGTGGTAGATATCTTCCGTGGTGGGTTCATTCTGACTGGCGTCCCGTTGCGCGGTGAGCAGGATCTTTCGTTCCTCGACCATGGCGCGTTCCAGGGCAACAATGGATTTTGCCCGGCCGACGAACAGCGGGACAACCATATAGGGGTATACCACCACATCTCGAAGGGGTAGTACCGGCAGGGATACGATGGTTGGATTGGATTCCGGGCTGGATTGCCGGTCGTTGTTGGACATGGAGGGTATCTCCGTAATTTATTGCTGACCACCTTCACAAGAGACGTAATGATTTATATGGTCTTTTTTTGATTGATCTTCGTAAACTCTTTGTGAAAAAGCAACATAATCAATATGTTATGCTGTTTCTGAGCGGGAATTTCTGATTTCTTATACAAGAAAACTTCTTAACGGACGCGGACTATCTTCCGATACTTTTTTCTTATCTGGAAACAGGCGGGGATATTTTTGGATTTCACGTGCCGCAAAGGAACCCATACTAAGATAGGGATTCCCACGCAGAACGTGGGAACGAGCCAAGTCGAGTCCAGGCGTATAAGATAGAATGCTGTCGAAGCGAAATCATGCCCGCTTCTTTTTCTCCCCTTCGTAGATGAAGATGGGATCGGATTCGCCGTTTATCAAGCCCTCATCGATCACGACTTTGCTGAGCTCTTCCATGGACGGTAGATCGTACA
>JABDQX010000447.1 GCA_013042035.1 Gammaproteobacteria bacterium | reverse complement strand
ATGCATCAGGGGTTTGAGCAACGGGACGACATTGGCCGCGGCCACATGGTCGAGCTGAACGATCCGGGTAACGACCTCGTCACCGCCAATGTCCGGCGGCGATCCCAGATGGGTGGGAATCGCCGTTTGTTTGGCGATATCGTTGGGGATAATCTTGATGACATTGCCGCTGGGCACGGCGGCAAAACCGTGGACCTCCAATATGGAGAGAAACACCTGGTAGAGCGCCGCCTGCTCCATGGGGTGAGAGGAGATAACCGTCACTTTTCCCTTTACCCGTGGATCCACCAGAAAGTTTTTGCCCGTTGCATTGGAAACCGTGCCGATAACGGCGCTGATATCGGCGTCCTTGAAGTTCAAGGTAATAGGCTGCGCGCCGACTGCCGGCAGCCATGCCTGCATGACAAGAATAAGCATTACCACCCATGGCAGCTTCGTTGGCCGTGGATGTCCGGCCAAAGTTCGGCGGGCCTGTTTTTCAGATAGTTCAAACATTGTGGAAGCAAACATTATGAGAGCCTGTACAGGCTCTGAAAGATTAACCTTTTCCCTTTTCCTTATTCCGCCGGTTTCTGCCGATAGCCCGCCCATTGTTCCGGGATCTCCTTGATCTGGGTTTCTCGACTCTCACCGGAAGAAATTGTTCCGCCGCGCGCCTACCGGTAGTACTGTTCGTGTGGGCATCCAACATGCGCAGCGTTTCCAGCCGCTCATTGTGACGCAGTACCACGTAATCGCCGTGTACCGCCAGGATAGTGGCTCCTTCGGGTAATGCCTGGCCCACCGCATAATAGCTTTGCTCACCCCTTGCATCGGCGATGATCGCAAGGCTTGTTTCTCCCCCGTCGGCGGCAATGATCCCATGTAACGCCAGCTTCAATGTGGTTTCCGGTACTTCCTCCGCGGGGGGGAGATGCGCCTTTTGCGTGGGGATTTTCCCGAAAAGATGCAATTTGGCAAGTGCACGGGAAGGATCGTCAGTGCTCACCTTCATGCCGTGAGGACGATGTGCCTGCCGCGGTTGCGTTACGATTTCATCCTCGCTGTTCCCGTTCTTCGCGGGGGCGGGATAAAATTCGCCGATGACGGTATATCCGATGCCCGCCACCAAAAGCACACTCACAAACGGTGAAAACAGGTGACGTAGACCTTTTTTCATATATTAGTGCCGCGGTTGTGATAAAAAGAGGATAATACTACCATCTTAACCATCTATCGATTTTCATGTCCGACATGTGGTGAGATACTACCATTTCATCCGATATTTCGTGGGAGAAAAAGTATGACAAACGAAAAATTCGTGGCATTGGCCCATGGTTTGAATGGCGTCGTCACCGCCGAGGGGATTGCGCTTTCGGCCGAGATCGTGGAAGGCGAGGTCCCGTTGCTGAAAGTGGAGGTTGAAGATCGAGAAGAATTCCCCATCTATATTACCGTCGATGAGGATCAGATTCTGTGCACGACGTATCTGTGGAAGGAAAGCGAGGTAGTGGCGCAACAGCGCACGGCGCTCCTGGAAGATATGTTGACCATGAATCTGCCCATGCCGCTGTCTTCGTTCGGCAAAATCGGCGACCAATACCTTATCTTTGGCGCCATGACCGTGGGTTCCCGGATAGAGGACGTACAACATGAGGTATGCGTTTTGAGTGACAACACGCTCAATGCCGTCGAAGCAATGGAAGAATATTTGAATAATTGATAATGATCGGTTGACGAGTGAACATGGAGACAACTACATGAGTATCTGGAAAAAGTTATTTACAGCGGTGCGTGGCGCGGCTACCGAGGCCGGTGAGGCCGTCGTCGATAACCAGGCATTACGTATCCTGGATCAGGAAATGCGTGATGCCCGTGTGCAACTCAATAATGCCAAGGAGAATCTGACCCGCGTCATGGCCGAGGAGATGGCCGTGCGGCGAGTTGTCAAGGATCTGCGCTCCCGGATCGAGGAGCACGAAGGTTACGCCACACAGGCCCTGGAGCGCGGAGATGAGGCACTGGCCCTCGAGATCGCCGATAAGATTGCCGAAATGACCAACGAACTCGAGGCGCAGGAGCAGCTTGCGGACGGTTACACGGGCAACATCACCGGGCTAAAGCGCACCATTGCCGATACCGAACGCAATATCAAGGCAATGCAACGGGAGGTCTCGGTCGTCAAATCCACGGAAGCCGTACAAAAGGCAAACGCGGCAATGGCCGCCAAATTCTCCGGCACGGATTCGTCCATGCTGCGGGCCACGGACTCGTTGGAGCGCATCAAGGCCAAGCAACAAAAACGCAGCGATCAAATGAACGCCGCCGTAGAATTACAGAAGGAATCCTCCGGGGATGATCTGCAGGCTAAGTTAAAGGCCGCCGGGATCGTCAGTGGTAATGCCTCGGGTAATGCGGTACTCGAGCGGCTCAAGGCAAAGAAATCGTGACGAAAAAACCAGGCCGGAAGATCATCACCTTTGACTGGGCCATTAAGACCATCCTCCGGGACAAGGCCAATTTTGATGTCCTGGAGGGTTTTTTAACGGCCCTCTTTGACCGGCCCATTACCATCCTCGATCTGCTGGAGAGCGAGAGCAACCAGTCAGATGAGGCCGACAAGTACAACCGCGTGGATGTCCTGGCCAAGACCGGAGACGGTGAGCGGATTCTTGTGGAGATGCAATATCTCCCGGAAGGAGCCTATCTCAGGCGTCTCGCCTATGGCACCGCCAAAACCATCGTCGAGAACCTGAAACTGGGCGAGTCCTATGACAATGTGAAGAAGGTCTATTCCGTCAGTTTCCTTTATTTCAGTGTGAACTATAACGTCAATGATGACTATATCTACCACGGTAAGACCGAATTTACCGGTTTCCACACCCATCATCCCGTGGAGTTGAGAAAGTTCTTGGTCGGCGACCGGATGCGCATCAATGAGACCAATGTCTTCCCCGAGTACTATCTGATTCCCCTGCGATCCTTTCCAAACATTGTTCAGGACAACCTGGACGAATGGATCTACGCCTTCAAGAACAACGAAGTCCTGGATGAATTCACCGCCCCCGGCATCGTCGCGTTAAAGGAAAAATTCGATTATCTCAAGCTCAGTGAAACGGAGCGGCGGCGGTTCGATAAGCATATGAGCTACATCGGGTCCGAGGGGGCAACGGTCGATTTTGCCGAATATGAACGCGAAGAAGCCAGAGAGGTAGGAATAGAACAAGGGATAAAGCAAGGCATTGAACAAGGGATAAAGCAAGGTGCCCACCAAAAGGCCATGGAGATTGCACGGGTGCTCAAACAAAAAGGATGGTCATCCGCGCAGATCGCCGAAGTAACGGGCCAAAAGTAACGTAAACATCTTCCGCCAGAATGAATGACCGCACCCGCTCAACCGTTTCCGGTATACACCGAGTGTTGGTCGATCCAGGAGAAAAATCATGCAGCGACTATTACCCTTCCCGCGCATCGCCGTTGGTGCCTGCGCTCTGTTCATGCTCGGTGGCACTGCCCAGGGCAGCGAATTCACCGTCACCAAAACCAATGATACTGCTAGCACCTGCGACGATGGGGATTGCTCCCTGCGCGAGGCGATTATCGCCGCCAATGCCAACGGTACGGCGGATATTATCAACCTGACGACCGGCACCTATACCCTAACGATTGCCGGCACGCCCGAAGAGGGCGCGCTGACCGGCGATCTGGACATCACCGAGAATCTCGATACCGGGGATCCCGATCTTACCATCAACGGCAACGGTGCCGTCATTGATGGTGGCGAAATGAACCGGGTGTTCGATATCCACCAGGGCACCGTGACTTTCAATGGCCTGACCATCCAG
>JABDQX010000444.1 GCA_013042035.1 Gammaproteobacteria bacterium | reverse complement strand
CCATAGTCGGTAAGGTTCTTTACTACCCCGCGAAGCTCGGCACCCTCTTCGAGTTTTCCTAACAGATCCTCACGCTCGGCCGAACTCTCTTCTTCGACGACAGCTCTACGCGACACCACCACGTTATTGCGACGGCGGTCAAGCTTGATTACCTTGAATTCCAGAGGTTTGCCTTCCAGGTAAGAGGTATCTCTGACCGGCCGCACATCAACCAAGGAACCGGGTAAAAATGCTCGGACATCATCAATGTCCACTGTAAACCCGCCTTTTACCTTGTCGTTGATAATGCCGGTAACGGACTGTGCGCCTTCATATGCTTCTTCAAGCCGTAGCCACGCTCTGGCGCGTTTGGCTTTTTCCCGCGACAGTTTTGTCGATCCAAAACCATCCTCCACGGCATCAAGGGCGACTTCGATTTCGTCGCCAACGGCGACGTCCACCCCACCCGCTTCACTGGCAAACTGCTCGATTGGGATCATCGATTCCGATTTTAATCCGGCATTGACAACTACCCATTCGGGAAGCACCTCCACCACCACCCCACGAAGGATGGCGCCAGGGCGCATTTTCTTTTCAACTTCACTTTGTTCGAATAATTCGGCAAAACTCTCGGTCATGTTTCTTGGCTCATGTGTTTACATTCCCAGGTCGGATAAAAATCCGCCTGCCCCTTTCCATGCCGCTCGCCATGGCAATATTTATAACGCGGCTTAATACCGTTTCGACGGCAAGATCCGTGGTGTCAACAAGAATCGCATCGTCAGCTTGTCCAAGCGGAGATACAGTACGTTCCTGATCGCGTCGGTCCCGCTCGCAGATCTCAGTAAGAAGAGACGCGAGGTTAACATCAGTACCTTGCGCTTTCAACTGCTTATGACGCCGATCGGCGCGTTCCTGGGGACTTGCCGTCAAGAAAATTTTCAGATCGGCATCGGGAAAAATCCTGGTTCCCATATCGCGACCATCGGCCACCAGACCGGGAAACTTGCGAAAGCTCCTTTGCCGCGTCAGAAGCGCCTCGCGCACCCTAGGTAGAGCGGCCAGCCTTGATGCATCGTTACCACATGTTTCGTTACGAATCTCCGTGGTTACTTCACGGCCATTGAGCAGCACACGCTCTTTATCGTTTTCACGTACAAATTCGCAATCGAGATCCCGGCCCAGGATAAACAAGGCCTCTTCATCATCCAGGGCTATTTGCTTGGAGGCCGCGGCCAAGGCCAGTAAACGGTACAATGCACCGCTGTCCAGTACTTGCCATCCCAGCCGTTCGGCCAACAGAGAACTCACGGTTCCCTTTCCCACGCCACTTGGACCATCAATCGTGATGACCGGCGGGGGCTTTCCATTGTCACAATCCGGATGATTATCGACCGGCTGGTTTTTAAAGGATGTCACTTCACCTACCGCCCGCTTCCTTCCATTGAGGAGATGCCGGGAATGTTGCGTATTCCTTGGAATAAATCCGTCCCTCCGGAGGCAGCAAATGAAAAACTCAATTACTGGCTTCCCAGGAACCGTCCGGCATGCGGCACGCGGTGCTGTAGACTTTCTCCTGACGGCCATCGATCATGGCATCCACCGAGTACTCGCGGCACGGGCCGGTATCGCTATCATAGGTGTTCGTCGGGGTAACGGTGTATTGGTGACCAGTATCCGGATTGTGCCAGCTAGAATGCTTCCCCGTGGGTAGTGTTTCCAGGGAGTGCTGTGTTTTGAGCCGATCCGTTTCATCCATGGAGCGGCCGATACTGCCGCCTATCATCGCGCCGGCCAAGGTTCCGACGATAGTGGCGGCGGTCTTTCCACTGCCTCCGCCAACCTGACTGCCGAGCACACCACCCAGAGCGCCACCGAGAACCGTGCCGGCTTGCTCCTTGGTGGGGCCGGTATTACAGCCACCGAGCGCCAGACCCGCAACGAGAAGGGTGCTTATCAATGTTTTATGCCACATACTTCGGATCTCCAAAATAAAACCCATTAGACGGGTAACATCTATTTAAATTATTTAAATCCTGTCATCGGCAATTCGCAGCCCCACGCTCGCGGCAACGGTTACAAAGCCGGGGAACGATGTATCGATATTCGCGCAGTCTTCGACAATGATAGTGTCCCGTGAAGCGAGACCGGCCATGGCGAAAGCCATTGCTACACGGTGATCACCGTGACTTGCTATCCGCCCGCCTGTCAATGTGCCTCCGCGTATTACCATGCCGTCGTCCGTGGGTTTGGCGTCGATACCCAATGTCCGTAACCCTTCGGCCATGGTTGCAATACGATCGCTTTCCTTGCTGCGCAATTCCCTGGCGCCCGTAACCGTCGTTTCTCCCGCCGCACAGGCCGCAGCAATGAAAATGGCTGGGAATTCGTCGATTGCTAACGATACCATGTCCGCAGGAATCCGAACACCGTTCAATGGTCTGGCACAAACGCGAATATCCGCCACGGGCTCGGCGCCGGCCGTCGTCTCGTTAAATAGCGTAATATCAGCGCCCATCATGCGCAGGATATGAATAATGCCCGTGCGCGTTGGATTTACGCCGACGTTTTCCAGGATTAATTCACTATCTTGAGCAATGC
>JABDQX010000185.1 GCA_013042035.1 Gammaproteobacteria bacterium | reverse complement strand
AATCACTATCGCCATGTATTGGGATGATCACTCCCCACCACATTTTCATGCAAAATACGGAGAATATGAAATCATCGTCGATATATTCACCGGCATAGTCGAAGGAAAATTCCCGAAGCGGGCGCTACGGCATGTCATTGAATGGTATGAGTTACACAAGGATGAACTAATCGAAAACTGGGAGACTTGTCGTAAAAATCAAGCGCCAAACCCGATAGAACCATTGGAGTAATAAAACATGTTCCTCCACGTCACCCAAGCAACCCATCTGGAAGACTACAAAATTGCAGTCTCCTTCAACGACGGGAAAAAGGGAATAGCCGATTTATCCGACGTATTGAAGGGACCGGTTTTTGAGTCATTGAAGGATGTTTCCGAATTTTCGCGTTTCCGGGTCGATGAAGAACTGGAAACTGTCGTTTGGCCGAATGGCGCCGATCTGGCCCCGGAGTCTATTTATTTTCAGGCATTCAAGGACGATGCCGATTCGGCGCTTCAGGCGCGGTTCAGAAAATGGGGTTACACCACATAATTTCATCGTTATCGGCATCAACCCCGAGAAATCGAGGTCTTTATTTACATGCAAACCATCACATTAAAAATAGATGATGACATCAATAGCCGGTTTCTATGGTTGCTTGGGCATTTCTCGAAAGATGAAATAAGCATATTGGATCAATCGGATTATATTAGTGATGACGAATATCTAAGGTCAATCGATGGAATGGTGGAAAGCATTAAAATCGCAAGAAATGAACCTGACGAGAATGGCGTAACACTAGATAAGTTAGATTGGTAGTGTACGCCGTCAAATTTATGACTCAGGCGCGGAACGACGCTAAAAAGTTAGCTTCCAGTGGCCTAAAAGCCAAAACGATGAAACTGATTGAGGTGATAAAAGAAAACCCGATGCAGTACCCACCGAATTATGAACTATTGAAAGGTGATATGAAGGGTTTGATCAGCCGACGCATCAATAAACAGCATCGTTTGGTTTATGAAGTGAGCGAGACCGAGAAATTAGTCAAAGTCTACCGCATGTGGAGTCATTACCAATAACATAAAATTCATATAGAGAATTTTTCCAGCCAGTACACCATAATAAAGAACACAGCACCTCCTTATCCTCACCGGACGATCACAAATCATGACACTCACCCTACAAAACCTCCTCCCCGCCGCCCCGGAGATGTTCCTGCTCACCATGATTACATTGCTCCTGGTGATAGACGTATCTCTGCCGGAACGCTACCGGGCTTTGACTTACCAAATGGCCCAGGCAACCCTGGTGGGCGTAGCGGTCCTTGTCCTGATGTTCTATCCGGAACAGCAGGTGTTGCGCTTTCATGACACCTTCGTAAACGACGCCCTGGCGGCAGTTCTGAAGCTTGCCATCGTCCTGGTGACGTTCTTCGTGTTCGCGTACTCGAAGCCTTATTTGCAGGATCGGAATCTCTTCAAGGGGGAATATTTCATCCTCGGTCTGATGGCGGTACTGGGCATGCTGGTGCTGGTCTCGGCCCATAGCCTCCTGACGGTATACCTTGGCCTCGAACTGCTATCCCTGTCGCTGTATGCCATGGTGGGCCTGCATCGGGAGTCGATAACCGCCTCCGAAGCGGCCATGAAATATTTTGTATTGGGTGCGCTCGCTTCCGGGATGCTGCTGTACGGCATGTCGCTTTTTTATGGCGCCACGGGCACCCTAGATCTGGCGGAAATCGCCCGGTATCTGGCAGGGGGCACCGGTAGCGATGGCATGATCGTTCAAGAATTCGCCGGGACACGTCCTGTACTGATTTTAGGATTAGTATTCATCCTGGTCGGCATCGCCTTCAAGCTCGGCGCGGCGCCATTTCACATGTGGGTACCCGATGTCTATCACGGTGCGCCTACCGCGGTGACGCTGTTCATCGGCAGCGCACCGAAGATCGCGGCGTTCGCCATGTTGATGCGTCTGCTGGTGGATGGCCTTGCCGGTCTCGATAGCGACTGGACACAGATACTGGTGATATTGGCCATCGCCTCCATGGCCATCGGGAACATCATCGCCATCGCCCAGGATAATCTGAAACGGATGCTCGCCTATTCCACCATCGCCCATTCGGGGTTTTTATTTTTAGGGATCATCGCCGGAACACAGGCGGGTTTTGCCGCCTCGATGTTTTATGTGATCGTCTACGCCCTGATGGCCGCCGGAGGATTTGGAATGATCATCGTGTTGAGTCGCACCGGCGTCGAGGCCGACCGACTGGATGATTTCAAGGGGCTCAACGAACGCAGTCCCTGGTATGCCTTCCTGATGTTGATCCTGATGTTGTCCATGGCGGGGGTGCCGCCGTTCCTTGGCTTTTGGGCCAAGTGGTCGGTGCTTCGAGAGGTTGTAAACGCAGATATGATCTGGCTTGCGGTCGTGGCTGTGTGCTTTGCCATTATCGGCCTCTTTTACTACCTGCGGGTTGTACGGATGATGTACTTCGACGCACCCCTGAATCAGGCGCGGATCCAGGCACCGGCAGGGATGCGGGTAATGATCAGCACCAATGCGCTTGCAATCCTTGCCCTTGGTGTTTACCCCAGTGCATTGATGGCGGTGTGCATCGCGGTGATGCAGTGAAAACATTGTCGGTGTCCTTGGATAAGGCGTCGCAAGGATATACTTTTAACGCCTGAATTTTGGACTTTTGGCAAAACCGACGCTGATGTGTCGAGGTGCGTAACATTGCAACCCGCTTTCAGCGATTGGTTTGGAAATGACGGCGCGCTGCAAAGAACGCCCGAAGCATGAAGCGGGCCTCCTCTGCCAGAACATTGCCTTTGCATATTGGCCGATGATTCAGCACATCGGATCCAAGCACATCGAAAACGCTGCCGGCCGCGCCGGCCCTGGAATCGGTGGCGCCAAACACCACCCCGGCAAGCCTTGCCTGAATGATTGCACCGGCACACATAGCGCACGGTTCGAGTGTCACATAAAGCCAGGTAC
>JABDQX010000434.1 GCA_013042035.1 Gammaproteobacteria bacterium | reverse complement strand
GCTGTGGTTTGTGTTCGCCGTTACCATGAAAAGCCCCGGCAAATTGCGCAATCATCTGCTGAAGGTCGGTCCGGTCACCGAAAAAGAAGCCTCGGAACTAGCAACACGCCTCATGGATGAACCCGGTGTCGTCGAGGCGGTGGTGGTGGCCAAAGATGGAGTAGCCTATCTTAAGGTAAACCCTGAATCATTTCGTTTTGCCAAATGATGTGGTTATGATATTACCAAGGTACCTTTATCGAAAAAATCCACGAGGAAAACCCATGAAATCGCATATGTTACGTTTCCTGTTGGCCGGGGTAGTCGCCCTTGGCCTAGTCATGGCCACCGCCACGGTTCGGGCAGCGCCCAAATACCAGTGGAAACTGGCCCAGACCTGGCCGACCAACTTTCCCATCTTCGGTGATGCCGTCGTCAAAATGGCCGATCTGGTAGAGAAGATGTCCCAGGGCCAAATGAAGATCCGCATCGATTCCAAAAATAAACACAAGGCCCCCTTTGGCGTATTGGATATGGTCAAGGGCGATCAGTATCAGATGGGTCACTCGGCCTCTTACTATTGGAAGGGCAAGGATCTGAATATGCTACCGTTCACCACCATGCCTTTCGGCATGACCGCGCCGGAGCAATATGCCTGGTTTTATTACGGCGGTGGCATGGAACTGATGAAAAAGGTCTACGATAAACACAGCGTCTATGCATTCCCCGGCGGTAACACCGGCAACCAGATGGGCGGCTGGTTCCAGAGAGAAATCAAGGGGCTCGACGATCTCAAGGGTCTCAAGATGCGCATTCCGGGGTTTGCGGGGGAGGTGCTCTCGAAACTCGGCGTAGTGGTCACCAATATTCCCGCCGGTGAGCTTTACACGTCCCTGGATCGGGGAACCATCGACGCACTGGAATGGGTCGGCCCTTCTCTGGATGTCAACATGGGATTTCACAAGATCGCACCGTTCTACTACACCGGCTGGCATGAACCGGCCACCGAATTGCTGTTTATCGTCAACCAAAAACGGTTCGACGCCCTGCCGGAACACCTACAGGCAATCCTGACCACCGCCATGGAATATGCCGCCTACGACATGTACGCCCGCTCCTACCATGAAAGCGCCGTCAACTGGGCGGCAATCAAGAAGGATTATCCCCACATCAAGATCCGCACCTTCCCAAAAGAAGTCATGGACCAAATGAAAGCGGAAAATCAAAAGCTGCTGGCCGACAAATCAGCGACCAATCCCTTGTTCAAGGAAATCATGGATTCCCAAGCGGCCTATACCGGCAAGGTCCGCGAGTGGACACGCATCTCGGATTACACGTATCTGAAGGGTAATCTGGAATAGATTATCCGGCGACTGAATCATCCGGTCCTGGCGAGGCGGATAATTTGTTTTGGAAATCGGGAACAGGTTGAGAATGGGAGGGGGCTTGTTCTCTCCCAGGTGGAAAAATGCGCACAATCACCCTCTCGGTTTGGCACCACTTTTTACCATCTCGATCAAGCCGGTCAATTCCAAATCGATTTTACCTTCCGCGCGGGTGATGTAGGCGAGATGAAAACGAACCTCGTCATGGATACCCTGAGAACCAAAGATCCAATTCAACAGATGCTTGCCCCCGGTCACGAACTCCAATCCATCGCCCACGCCGAAAAACCACTTATCACGAAATACCATGACATCCTCACCGGTATACATCACGCCGGTGACCGACCTTCACAACTGCTACGATTAATTCTTTATCTTGGATTTCGTAGATGATCCGATAGACGCCTTGCCGGAGGCGATACCGCTCTTGCCCGGACAGCTTTTCCGCCCCAGAAGGCCGAGGTTCCATGGTAAGCGCTTCCATGCGCATCAAAATCCTTGCAACCTCCTTTCTGGGAATGCCTCGAAGATCCCTGGCGACTGACTGCTTTACGATGAGCTTAAAACCTGCCATGGGCCTTCAGATCGTTCAGCAATTCTTCATAGGTCATCGTGGGCTCTGCCGCCCGCTCCTCGAAGGCAGCAAGATCCTCTTGATCCTCCAGCAGTGTCTGACGAATCGCCTCATTGACGATGTCGGAGATCGAGCGGTGGTTGAGGACGGATTTCATGCGCAACGCCTCGTGGATCCCCGGCTCGAAGTCAATAATGGAACGCCTTGATGGTTCGATCATGAAGTCACCTCCAAACGGTTCGAAAACAACCGAAAAACGCCGAGACCCCCGACGGTGAGAAACAGCAGTTGCATGGCGTGTACTTGGAAATGGGGGCCGCTCATTTTTTCTGCGGTTACCTATCCAGCAGACCGGCAAACAGTTCATCAATATCGAATTCTTCGGTAGGTTCCGGCGTATATCGATGTTGCTCGGGATCGGATGAGTATGGATCTGCTTGGCGTTCTTCTTCGATCTCGAAGGCGCGTTCTCGAAGTCTTTCGGCCAGGGAAATCACACTTTGCCCAAGGGTCTTCTCCATTGTCTCCAGCTCTTGAGCTTCAGAAAACAAAGTATTCGCATCTATTTCATCGATATGCATAGAGTATTCAATGGTCTGAACGAAGCTTACTTGCAAGTCTGCTGTTAGCATAGGATTGATAAGCGTGACTGCCTCTACGAGTGAGTAGAGTAAATTAGTCTCAACATCAACGTAACCATTGCTTGATAGTTCTGACAAAAGCGCCGCCCTGAGCGACATCTCCGAGCGCACTTTATCACCATAATTCCAGTCACTTGACTCAACAATCCATTCCTGTAGTTGGATGATTGTTGCAATAGAATCATCGTTGGATATCTCGGCAACATGT
>JABDQX010000433.1 GCA_013042035.1 Gammaproteobacteria bacterium | reverse complement strand
GCTGTGTCCTCTGTGGTTAAAAAGCCTTAAAAAACAACAATATAGCGCACAGAAGAACGCTGCAGAGACTGTGAAAAGCTCTATTTTTCAGACACGCTCTTAGCCGTTTTGTTCAAGACTCTGGCACCAAGAGACTAAACTTTCGCGAAAAACGCCTCGGCTTCCTTCTGTCCCAATTCGAAATATTCCTTCTGGGCCGAGCTGTGCTTCAACGAGACCGTCATGCTCTCCAGATTCTTGGGTCTCAGGACATGGATGGGTTTGCGGTAGTAAGTCTTACCGTCGATTTCAATGCTGTCTTTTCCAGTGGCCTCGATAAGTTTGTTAATGAGTGTCGCCTGGGAAAAGATCTTTTGGTTCGGCAGGGTCAGCCCCATGTCGCTTGTCAGAATATGCATATCGATGCCGTTGAAAGGCAACGTGAAGATCTGGCTGTGGTAAAGCCTCTCCAGCTCCTTGTGATAGTCATAGTCGGTAAAATCGATCGCAACGATTTCTTCGACCTCGGGATCCATGAACAGGCTTTTTAGCGGCGTGTTATCCAGATAACCGCCCTCGATATAATATTCGTCATCGATCGTTAATGCCTTGAAGTAAGGAATCGTCGTTATCCCGGCGAGAAAGGCGTCCATGAATGCGTTCAAGGTGGTATCGTTGACTTTCGACAGGATGTCGTTGATCGCGAAATAGCGTCCTTCGTGCTTTGTCAGATTGGTGGCGAAGATATCCCACCGAATCGATTTCAAATGCTCCATGAATACCGCTTGCCTTTTCGGATCATCGAGTAGCAGGGACTTTCGGCAACTGGCCTTATCCACCGTAAAAAGATGGGTTCCGACGGGTAATATCGAAGGCCTGAGACCGAGAAAATTCGAAAGAACCTGCGCTATATCGCCCATCCCCAGCCGATGGGTTTGGGTGAGGATTGGCGGCAAGTCTTCGTTATTCCAATCCCAAATCAGGTAATCCAGGACGATATTATTCCCGGAGCTGGTGGAGGTAATGTGAGTGACGGGGATATTTTGCTTCGTGAGCCAGACGAGCACGCCGGCCGTGTAGAAGCTCCTGTAGCCGCCGCCCGATGCGACGAAACCATATTTTTTCATGATGCCTTCTCCTTGAAGGTTGCTGTTTTTTAATCTTTTATGGCCGAAGGGCACGATGCGGGGTGATAGTACGCTTTTTTATCTCCGCCAAACAGCAAGATCGTCATGGGCATTCCGAAATGATTCAGGTGTTCCAATACGTGGATACTTAGAGCCTGTTTGGTTAAAGTGATATCGATTGCAAAAGCCGTAGAATCTGCCCCTCTTTATGCGCAAATCCCATGAAACTCGAACGCCAGCGTTACCTCATCGACTACACCCTGTCCTCGCTGCTTCGCCATAAGAGCAGACACCTGAGTCTGCTGGTGGTTTACCTGCTGGTGGTATTTCTGCTTGCCTCGGTCATGCTGTTCACCCATTCACTGCGTCGGGAGG
Organism: Gammaproteobacteria bacterium; assembly: GCA_013042035.1. Lineage (GTDB taxonomy): Bacteria > Pseudomonadota > Gammaproteobacteria > HK1 > HK1 > JABDQX01. The sequence continues at coordinate 951 of JABDQX010000433.1, read as the reverse complement.
CGACGATTATCCTGGAAGGTGCACCGGAGATCATCGTGCAACGGATGGTGGCCGGGCGCCATGCCCTGATCCCAGCAGACTATCTGGCGCGGATGGATCGGCTTCGCGGCATAAGCGAAAGCTCCGGACGACTGTGGGGCTACTACTACGACCCGGTGGTCAAGGCCAACTATACCCTGCTGACACCCTTGAATGGCGCGCCGGGCGATGATGAGATGGTAATCGGTAACACCATTGCCCATACCCGTGGTTTGGCCGTTGGTGATTACTTGAGCTTTCGGGCCACCGACGGCCGCGCGATTTCCTTGCGGGTGGCGCGGATGTTCGAGCACCAAAGCGAGTTGGTAACCGCCGACCTGATTCTGGTATCGGCGGCGCGCTTTCGCGATCTGTTCGCCGTTCCCGATAATTATTATACCGATCTGGTTTTGAAGGTGCCGAACCCGCGCGAGGTGCGCAATGTAGCGGAGAAACTTACCGTTCGGCTACCCGATACCCGCCTCATCCTGCGCGAGGAGATCCTGCGAACCTATGACGCTCTTTTCAGTTGGCGGCAAGGGATTGTATTGTTGGTGCTGATGGGGGCAGTCTTTGCCTTTGCTATCCTTGCCTGGAACAAGGCATCGGGACTGAGCTTTGAGGAGCGGCGCGAGATCGGCATCCTCAAGGCCATTGGCTGGGAGACAACGGATGTGATACAGATGAAGTTCTGGGAAGGAGCGCTAATATCATTTACCGCCTTTCTGCTTGGCTATCTACTGGCTTATCTGCATATCTTTTACACCGGCGCGGCCCTGTTCGAACCGGTATTGAAGGGATGGGCAGTGCTCTATCCCCGATTCGATTTGGTACCTTTCGTTGATGGCTTGCAGGTGGCCACGCTTTTCTTTTTCACCGTTTTCCCCTACACGGCAGCCACCATCATCCCTATCTGGCGAGCCGCCATTACCG
>JABDQX010000432.1 GCA_013042035.1 Gammaproteobacteria bacterium | reverse complement strand
ATGGCCGTTTGAGGAGTGGGGCGGACCATTCCATTAGACACGCTCTAAGGTATCCTTGACTATCCGTGGAGTAAAACAACTCATGTTGAAAACAATCGATCATGGTCCCATACGCGAGCTGCAACTGGACCATCCTCCCGTGAACGCCCTGCGCGCGCCGCTTTTGAGCGCATTGCGCCATGCAATCGATAACGCGCCCCGCGAAGGAGCACAGGCGTTGGTTATCAGTGGTGCACCGGGTTATTTTTCGGCCGGCCTCGACGTGCTTTATCAGCTCGAACAGGACCAGCAGGCGGCCAATCTGGTTTTCCACGAGATATTCGCCACCATGCGCACTGTCGGTACCTCACGGCTGCCGGTGGTCGCCGCAGTGGAAGGACACGCGGTGGGTGGTGGCGCGATGATTGCCCTGTTTTGCGACTATCGGATCATGGCGTCGGGAGAGTACAGGATTGGACTGCCCGAGGTGCATGTGGGGCTACCGATTCCGCCGGTTATGTTTAACATCGTCAGCAGACTGGTGGGCCCCCGGTTGGCGGAGCGGCTGTGCGTGGAAGGGCGCCTGGTCGTGTCCGATGAGGCCGAACGCATCGGTTTGGTCGATGAGCTTGCGCCGCTGGAAGAGGTCAAGGAAAACGCCCTTTCCTGGTGCCGGCGAATATTGGAATTGCCATCACGTGCCATGCGCCTGACTCGGGCCGCCAGCCGGGTGGAGATCGCTACCCTGTTGGCATCGTTCGGTTGGGAAGAACTGGATGAGCTCGCGGCCGGATGGTCCGGCGAAGAAACGCAAACGGCATTGCGAAAAATGGTGGAAAATATGAAGTCGGACAAACAAAAATGACTCGTATCAGGCCATGCCCGCAATATAATTTTTGATCGCGCACGTCTGTCTTTTTGACTGTGTTCGGCATTAGTATAAAATCATGGTGCAGCGAACCAAATTTTATCGAAAAAACTACGTATCGGAAAAACACAAATCCTGGTGACAAACGAGGTGAATCATGTCGGATAAAAAAAAGGCGGATATTTTCGAGCTTTATGCACAAGACCCGGAACAGGCCGATGAGATTGTATTCGGCCGCGTCTCGGACGAAGGCAGGCGGGGGTTCCTGAAAGGTGCCGGGCTCGCTACCATGGGTGCGCTGCTGGGCGCATCGATTCCGTTTCATCGTAACATGCCTTCGGGACTGATCCCCGCGGCACTGGCGGAAAACGCGTTCAAAATCGAGGGAAAAGATGGCCTGACAGTGCTCAATGATCGTCCCGTGAATGCGGAAACCCCAGCGCATTTGCTCGATGACGATGTCACACCGTCCGCCCGGCACTTCGTGCGCAATAACGGCATCCCACCGACAAACACAAACGCGAAGGAATGGACGCTGACCATCGACGGCCACGTGAATAAACCCCTGACACTGTCCATCGAACAGTTGCGTTCGGAATTCGAGCGTATGAGGCTCAATCTGCAGATCGAATGCGGCGGAAACGGACGGGCCTTCTTCGAGCCCAAGGCCAAGGGAAACCAATGGACAGTCGGTGCGGTGGCCTGTGCCGAATGGACGGGGGTTCGCCTGCGTGATGTCCTGAACAGGGCCGGCGTCAAGAATAGCGCGATTTATACCGCCCATTACGGTGCGGACACCCATCTCTCGGGTGATCCGGCGAAACTGCCCATCTCCCGTGGAGTGCCTATCGACAAGGCCATGGAGGAGCATAATTTAATCGCATTCGAGATGAATGGTGAGCCGCTTCACGCGATGAACGGGGCACCGCTTCGTTTGGTGATACCCGGTTGGCCGGGCTCTTTCTCCCATAAATGGCTCAACAGAATCCAACTTCGCGATGTCGTTCATGATGGTCCCAAGATGACCGGCAAGGCCTATCGTGTACCGAAGCATCCGGTGGAACCCGGTGCCAAGGTGGATGAAAAAGACATGATGTTCATCGAAAGCATGCCGGTAAAGTCCCTGATTACCAACCCCATGAGCGGCGTTAAGATATCGGTGGACAACCCGGTGCTGGATGTACGGGGTCATGCCTGGGCCGGTGATAACACGGTCAAGGAAATGTATGTTTCCATCGACTTCGGCGCTTCGTGGGTCAAGGCCAAACTCTATAGACCCAAGAACCGCTACGCCTGGCAGAGGTGGAACGCACAGGTCCAATTTCCCTCCGCCGGCTACTACGAAGTCTAGGCGCGGGCAACCGATGACCAGGGCCGTATGCAGCCATTCGCCATTGCCTGGAATCCCAAGGGTTATATGAATAACTCCATGCATCGTATCGCGGTGTTCGTGGCGTAATTTCACGTTTCCCGCCAACGGTGAACGTAAAATATTTCCGGTTCCCATGCTTGCGTGTGGGAGCCCATGAGGTTGACCCGATGTCTTCACGTCATTGGATGTTTGCTGCGGTATTCGGTACTGGCTTGTTATTGGTTGCCAACCATTCGGCGGCAGAGCCGAAACAGGCGCTTCTTGCTTTCGCCGACCCGGTGGAATCGAAGGATGATGATCGGCACAAATGGAACGGCCTGCCACCGGGCTCCGGGCGCGAGGACGTTTTCTACACCTGCCAGACGTGTCATTCTCTTCAAATCGTCAAACAACAGGGTCTTGGCCGTTCTTCATGGGATGAAACCCTGACGTGGATGGTGGAAGAGCAGGGTCTGAAAGAACCGGATACCCAAGTCCGTGAACGGATCCTGGATTATCTTGCCGAACATTTTGGCCTGGGTCGCTAAACTATGTAGAATAGGACATTCGAACCTCGTTAATGGTGGTCCGTGGCGGTTCCTCGCACCGCAAAGTCGCTAACCCCGTCAGGCCCGGAAGGGAGCAGCGGCAGCGATGGACGCGGGTGCCGAGGGTTAGCTGTTATGGACCGCCTCCCCAACCCGACAGCGATATCGATCCAACCGAAAACGCCACTTCAATGAGCGCAACCCGGCATAAGCTGCTTTTCGTTTACAATGCCGGCAGCGGCATCTTTAACACGGCAACCGATATTGCCCATAAGTTGCTCTCACCGAACACCTATCAATGTCAGCTCTGCGCGCTCAGCCACGGCTATTTCACCGTGCGTAAGGAATGGAAAAGTTTCCTGGAGGGTTTGTCCATCGACTGTGAATTCCTGCACACTGACCAATTTCGTGACCGTTATCCTGACCAAAGCATTGCGTTACCGGCGGTATTGCGAAACACAGCAACAGGCATCTCGGTTTGTCTGGCGGCTTCCACGATAAATCAATGTAAATCATTGGAAGAACTCAAGCTGTTGATAACCGAACACTGTGTCGCGAATTTGTGATTCACCTCAACGGGTCTGATTGGTAGACCCAGGGTTATGACTGACGAAGCATTGATTCGAATGGGGTTCTTTTTCGGGACCCTCGGCGTTATGGCATTGTGGGAAATCCTGGCCCCAAGGCGTATGTTGACCGTATCCAAGACCGTGCGCTGGGTGAATAATCTTGGGCTTGTCTTTTTCAACAGCTTCCTGTCGCGATTGATCTTCCCGGCCGCGCTCATTGGTATGGCAGCTTTTGCCGATACGCAAGGGTGGGGGATTTTCAACTATTATGAAACGCCCTTTTGGCTTGCGGTCGTCATATCCATCATCGCCATGGATCTCACCATTTATCTGCAACATGTGATGGTGCACGCCATACCGGTATTGTGGCGTGTGCATCGTGTGCATCACGCCGATTTGGACATTGATGTTACTACCGGCGCCAGATTCCACCCCATTGAAATCCTGCTTTCCATGTTGATCAAATTCGCAATTATCGTGCTCCTGGGGCCACCGATATTGGCGGTGGTGATCTTCGAGATTCTGCTCAATGCCATGGCAATGTTCAATCATGGAAACATCCATCTTCCAGGGCGATTGGATCGGCTATTGCGCCGGATTGTAGTCACACCGGACATGCACCGGGTCCATCACTCGGTGGAAGCGGATGAGACCAACAGTAATTTCGGCTTCAACCTGCCATGGTGGGACTTTTTGTTTGGCACCTACCGCGCCCAGCCACGCGCCGGGCATAAAGAAATGATTATCGGTATCCGCGACTATCGTACAATCAAGGATGTCCTCTGGCTGCCGGGCATGCTGTGGCTGCCTTTCAGGGGTAAGAAGTGCTGATATTGCGGCTCGGTATGTTGGTTATCCTGGTAGCAGGCATCACCTTGGCGATCGCCTACCGCGAACAACTCGATACCGGGACACTGACGATATGGATACAAAACAGTGGATCGGTTGCGCCGCTAACATTTATGTCCATCTATGCGCTGGGAACCGTATTCTTTTTACCCGGCTCGGTGCTGACCCTGACCGGCGGGGCCTTGTTCGGACCGATATGGGGCACACTCTACAACCTCACCGGAGCCACGTTGGGCGCGACGCTCGCCTTTCTTATCGCGCGCTATCTGGCATCGGATCAGGTGGAACGCAAGGCAGGCGGTGGTTTGAGAAAACTGAAGGAAGGTGTCGAAAGCGAGGGCTGGCGTTTTGTCGCCGTCGTACGTCTGGTGCCATTATTCCCCTTCAATCTTTCGAATTATGCATTCGGACTGACACGGATAAGGCTGGCGCACTACATCATCGCGTCCTATCTTTGCATGTTGCCGGGCGCTGTTGCCTATACCTGGCTCGGCTATGCCGGACGCGAGGCAATCGCCGGTGGCGAAGATATCATCCAAAAAGCGCTGTTTGCCTTGGCGCTGTTGGCTATTGTGGCCTTTGTGCCACGTCTGACTGGACGGCTACGTTCCAAAAAAAACCATGACTAGTGAATATATCCTGATACTCTGTTGCCCGGACCGCCTGGGGATCGTGGCCGCCGTGGCCGGATTTCTGGCCGAGCAGGACTGCAATATTGTTGAGTCCGCCCAATTCGGTGACGAGGACACCGGGCAATTTTTCATGCGTACGGTGTTCACGCCAGGGAAGGGAACGCCAACACTCCCTTATCTTAAGGCCGGTTACACCGCTATCGGCGCCCGGTTTTCCATGGAATGGGACATACACGATTCATCGACCAAGGCTCGGGTTCTGATCCTCGTCTCCAGGTTGGACCATTGCCTGAACGATCTGCTTTACCGCTATCGGACCGGTGCCATTGCCATGGAGATCCCGGCCATCGTATCGAATCACCCGGATCTGGCGCCATTGGCCAATTACCATGGCATTCCTTTCCACCATCTACCGGTCAATGATGATATTCGCGAGGAACAAGAGGCGAGTTTGTCGGAAATCATGACCGAGACGGATACCGATCTCGTTGTCCTTGCCCGCTACATGCAGATTCTGTCACCACGACTGTGCCGACGGCTGACCGGACAGGCGATCAACATTCACCACTCATTTCTGCCGGGTTTCCGGGGTGCAAGACCCTACCATCAGGCCCACGCGCGTGGCGTGAAGGTTATCGGCGCCACGGCCCATTATGTGACGGAAGTGCTTGACGAGGGACCTATTATCGAACAGGACACGGTCCGTGTTACCCATGCCCATACCCCGGAGCGGTTGATTGCCATGGGCAGGGATCTGGAGAATCTGGTGCTGGCTCGGGCGGTAAGATTACATTGTGAGCATCGAGTGATCCTGAATGGCAACAAGACGGTGGTGTTTTAGAGCCTGGTCGAGTCCTGAACGCGGTATATTTCACTTAACCCTTCCGAGAAGCGTGTCGCCAGCCTTCAGAAAAAGCAATACCACCGGCGTGCCATGCATGACAAGATCGAAGATATCGAGCAGTCGCGAAAGCTCGCCGGCAACGAGCATTTGGAGCTTTTCCAGGAGGTGGGGTTGTGGCGCGAAAGGCGCAAGCCCCAGTAGCAGGGCGGCGATAATCAGAAGGGGCCAGGGGATGTTACGTAACCAATTCATCATGAGCTTAAAAACTCCTCATCTGCAATTGAGCGCTTCAACTGCTTTCAGGAACTAAAAAAGTGGTCTGTTAGAAGTATACAACAGGAGGTACAGTCTACCAGCATTGCATCCCCTTTCGGCCCCGATTACACTGCCAGCTCCTTTCGTAACTGGTTCATCAAAGCCTTGCAACCATGTAGGAATTTTTGACCTAATTGTCCAATTTCGCACTTAGGCGATTTCTATCAAAGAACATACCAGCTTGCTTGTCCTTTTGTCCGTTTTCTGCGTTACGTCAACAGTTACATAGAACGACTATGCGCCTGTTGCCGCGCCTTGAATACGAACAAAATTACC
>JABDQX010000431.1 GCA_013042035.1 Gammaproteobacteria bacterium | reverse complement strand
ATGGCCTCATGTGTAGCCTTGGGCGTCCCGATTCCGGAAGCATTCATTCAAGAAAGCGCATCAATTGATGGGCGCGAGGTATCCAGCTACCGCTTGACCCGATTCGCGTGCTTTCTGATTACCATGCACGCCGATTCTCGTAAGACTGAGGTGTCGGAGGCCAAAATGGTGCTTGCCGCTCTTGCCGATGCTTTGGTTGAGCAACGCATTCAACAGGATGCATTGGAACGTATTGAGGTTCGCGAAGAGCTGAAGGGCGGTGAGTCCATGATGAGCGCCGTAGCTCACCGTGCAGGCCTTCAAAATCATGAATTCGGAATCTTCAAGGACGCGGGGTTCCGTGGCATGTACAACCTTTCTCTCAAACAGTTGGTAAGCCACAAGGGTGCTCCTGCTGGCGGTACCCTTTATAATTTCATGGGTAAGACCGAGCTTGCCGCCAATCTGTTCCGTGTTACGCAGACCGCCGAACGTGCACACAGCAGTGGCGCGACAGGTCTGCCGCAGCTTAAGCAAACGGCGCAAGATGTAGGCGCTGAGGTTCGTGCGGTAATGCTACGTTCGAGTGGCGTCGCCCCCGAAAATCTACCCATCGAGGAAGATATATCAAGGGTAAAAAGACGCATCAAATCTGCCGCCAAAGGGATGAAACGTCTCGACTCTCCCTCTAAATCAAAAACAAAAGGAGATTAGTTCCTTATCATCGGACTTTTAAGCGAGTTAACCATTTCACTCCATACACACCAGATTAACCGAGACTCACGTATACAAAACAAACTTACCTTTAAGGAGTCCCCATGAAACTACCCTCGCATTTTTACAAACCCCTTGCCATCGGCGCCCCGGAACCCATCCGTGAACTGCCCGTGCGTCCCGAGCGCATGATCCATTTCTTCCCGCCCCACAACGAAAAGATGCGCAGCAAAGTCCCCGATATGATCAAGCAGGTGGATGTGTTGCTGGGCAACCTGGAAGACGCGATTCCCATCGATGCCAAAGAGGCCGCCCGGGCAGGCTTCATCGAAGTGGCGAAAGATACCGATTTTGGCGATACCGCGCTGTGGACCCGCGTCAACTGCCTGAACAGCCCCTGGGTGTTGGATGATGTAACCGAAGTCGTCAGCACCATCGGTCATAAACTGGACGTAATGATGGTGCCCAAGGTCGAAGGTCCATGGGATATCCATTATTTCGATCAGCTTCTGGCCCAACTCGAAGCCAGAAACGACAAAATCAAAAAGCCGATCCTGATCCACGCCATCCTCGAGACCGCCCAAGGCGTCAAAAACGTCGCGGACATCGCCGCCGCGAGCCCCCGCATGCAGGGCATGAGCCTGGGGCCGGCGGATCTGGCCGCCTCCCGTGGCATGAAGACCACGCGCGTCGGTGGTGGTCATCCGTTCTACGGCGTGCTGCAAGACCCGGTCGAGACTGGCGAACGGATGCTCTTCCAACAGGATCTCTGGCATTACACCGTGGCGAAGATGGTCGATGCCTGCATGTCCAATGGCATCCGGGCGTTCTACGGACCCTTCGGTGATTTCAAGGACGATGCGGCCTGCGAGGCCCAGTTCCGCAATGCCTTCCTACAGGGCTGCATGGGGGCCTGGTCGCTCCATCCCGGACAGATCGAGATCGCAAAACGGGTGTTCAGCCCCGATGTCAACGAAGTCCTGTTTGCGAAACGCATCCTGGAGTCCATGCCGGATGGCTCCGGTGCCGTGATGATCGATGGCAAGATGCAGGACGATGCCACCTGGAAGCAGGCCAAGGTGATCGTGGATCTCGCCAAGCTGGTGGCAAAAAAGGATAAGGAACTGGCCGCGCAGTACGGATTGTAATTTCGCCGGTCGAAATCCGATGGTTTATAGCCCCGCTTCGCGGGGCTAATCGTTTTTGCGCTGTGGTAAAAAATTCCCATGCAAACCCCATTCGAAACCGCTGCCGCACTGAAGAAAACCCTCTCCTACCACGGCCATCGCTACCACACCCTGGATGAGCCGGAGATCCCGGATGCCGAATATGATCGTCTGTTCCGGGAACTACAGGCGTTGGAAGCGCGGCACCCGGAATTGATCACGCCGGACTCCCCCACCCAACGGGTCGGCGCCGAGCCGCTGGCGGGGTTTGGCGAGGTCCCGCACGAGGTCCCCATGCTGTCCCTGGGCAATGCCTTCAGCGAACAGGAGATCCATGAGTTCGATCGGCGGGTGGTGCTGCGCACGGCAGTGCCGCCCGAGAATCCAGAGGCGGGTTCCGAACCGGTTGCCTTACGAGGGGAAAAACAGGATAAAATCGCCGGGACGGTTGCCTACGTGGCCGAGCCCAAGATCGATGGCGTGGCGGTGAGCCTGCGTTATGAGAACGGCATTCTGGTCCGGGGCGCGACCCGGGGGGATGGCACACGGGGCGAGGACATCACCCGGAATGTCCGCACCATCGGCGCCGTGCCGCTTCGTCTGTTTGGAGAGGACATCCCCGCCGTTCTGGAGGTCCGTGGTGAGGTCTACATGGAGATCGCGGCATTCGAGGGTCTCAATGCCGGCCAGCGGGAACGGGGAGAAAAGGCCTTCGCGAACCCCCGGAACGCGGCGGCGGGCAGTCTGCGTCAACTGGATCCGGCCATTACCGCCGACCGACCGCTGACGATGTTCTGTTATGGCGTCGGTGCCGTGGAAGGCGAATTGCCGGACCGGCATGACCGGGTGCTGGAAAGGTTGTCCCGGTGGGGGCTGCGGGTATCCCCCGAGATCGAGGTGGTCCATGGCGCGAGCGGGTGTCTCGACTACTACCATCGCATCATGGAAAGGCGCGTGCCGCGCACGGCAAATATCCCGGATGATGATCCGCCTTCGAATTCAGGCACCCGTGCCGATCGTGAGCCGGCAAGCCGGCAACCCGGTGCGCTCGGGTATGAGATCGATGGGGTGGTGTACAAGGTCAATTCCCTGTCGGATCAGGCAAAACTCGGCCGGGTCGCCCGGGCGCCCCGCTGGGCGATCGCCCACAAGTTTCCCGCCGAGGAGGCTATCACACAGATATTCGATATCCAGGTCCAGGTGGGGCGCACCGGGGCCATCACGCCCGTGGCGCGCCTGAAACCGGTGCGGGTAGGGGGCGTGACCGTCACCAATGCGACCTTGCACAATCAGGATGAGGTGGAGCGCAAGGATGTCCGAATCGGGGATACGGTGGTGGTTCGGCGGGCCGGTGACGTGATTCCGGAAGTGGCGCGTGTCCTGCCGGATCATCGCCTCCCCGATGCCGCGCCCTTCCAAATTCCCACCCGTTGCCCGGAGTGCCGTTCCGATGTGGTGCGCGCGCAGGGCGAATCTGCCGCCAGATGCAGTGGTGGGCTTTTTTGCCCAGCCCAGCGTAAACAGGCCGTCCGCCACTTTGCCGGTCGGCGCGCCATGGATATCGAAGGGCTTGGCGAAAGGCTTGTGGAACAACTCGTGGACGAGGGACTTGTCCGTTCCGTTGCCGATCTGTATCGACTCGACGCTCCGACCCTGGCGGGGCTGGAACGCATGGGAGAACTATCCGCGCAAAATCTTCTGAAAGCGTTGGAAAAGAGTAAATCCACCACACTGGCGCGTTTTCTGTTTGCCCTGGGTATCCGTGAGGTGGGCGAGGCCACCGCAGGTAATCTTGCCGATCACTTCGGTTCCCTGGAAAGGCTACAATCGGCCAGTGAGGAAGAACTGCAACAAGCCCCCGACGTGGGCCCCATCGTCGCCCGGCGTATCGTTAGCTTTTTCTCGCAACCCCACAACCGCGACATTGTCCGGGCGCTGCAAAACCCGCAAATCGGTATGCATTGGGTCGATACGCCACCGGCGGTCAACGCAGCGGAAGCATTGAAACCCCTGGCAGGGCAAACCTTTGTGATAACAGGAACACTTTCGGTCATGACCCGTGAGGCGGCAAAGCATCACCTGAAGGCGCTCGGTGCCAAGGTCAGTGGCAGCGTATCGGGCAAAACGACTTATTTGATTGCCGGGAATGAACCCGGTTCAAAATTTGCCAAGGCGGAAAAACTGGGGATACCCATCATGACGGAGGCGGCGTTTTTGGAGAAGCTCGAGGATCCACGAACAACACCAAAAAGCACGAAGGAAGCGTGAAGATTTTTTACACCTCTTCCTTCGTGGATAGGCTCTTCGATCGATGTCCCAAAAGCGTGTATTTTTTCTGACCGGCTCCAGGCTTGCCGTTTATCAGGGGCGGCGCAATCCTGTTGAAACCCAGGTATTCCAGGATAGCCCGGCGGGTTTACAGGCATTTGCCGGCTATCTGGACAGGGAACCCTGGGCCCCTGTCTGTCTTTTGCTGGACCTTGTGGAGGAAGAATTCCGCACCGAGTCCATTCCCCATGTATTTGGGCCGGATCGGCGCGCTTTGGTGGCCAACAGGCAGCGTCGATTATTCCAACATACACCCTATCGATACGCGGTATTTCAGGATCAGGAAACCAGCGGGCGGCGTGACGATAACGTTTTGTTTGCCGCCGTGCCGCGCCCGGATATATTAAGACGCTGGTTGCATCCGATTACCCAACGCAAAATCCCGCTTATCGGTATCTATTCCCTGCCGATATTGAGCAGGAAGCTTCTCCGGGGCATCCAGGCCGCTTCGCCCGAAAGTGTTTCCGACTATGCACTGCTTGTCCATTGCAACGCCGATGGTGGGTTGCGCCAGAGTTTTTTTCTCCGTCGGCATCTCAAGGTGAGTCGACTCGCTGTCTTGCCGGGCTCGGTTGCCGAGGCTGGGGGACTCGATGATGCCGGGTGCCTTTCGGCCGATATCCTGGGCGAGGTGGGGAAAACTCATCACTATTTGAATGGCCTTCGGCTATTGCCGGTAAATCATCCCCTGGATGTGTGTTTCCTGAGCGGGGCACCGACACTGGCGTCCCTGGCGCAACAAGTCACCGATACGTCAAATATTCGTTACCATTTTATCGATATCGCGAAGGTCGGGGCCGCAATCGGCCTTTCGGATAAACGCACCAGGGACAAACACCGAACACCCCATGCCGACCCGCTTTTTGTGCGTACCCTGGTGCGCACGGTGCCCGCCAATCATTATGCCACCCCAAAGGATGTCCGCTATTTCCGGTTTTTACAGATGCGCATGGCGATGTATGTAATCGGCGTAGTACTGCTATCGGCCGGTATTGGTTGGGGCGCGTTACAGTTTTCCGATGCATTGATTACCAGGCAGAAAACCGTTGCTTTGAAAGAAGAGAGCCATATTTACGAGGACCGTTATGCGCGCGCCAGACGCGCCAATCTGCCGGACACACCGGTAGATGCCCCGTCCTTGAAGGCGGCGGTCGAGATGGCCACTATTTTGC
>JABDQX010000420.1 GCA_013042035.1 Gammaproteobacteria bacterium | reverse complement strand
CGTATCAAGCTCCTCGATAGCGTATTTTGCCTCCGGACGCAAGATCCCATCGAACACACGTAACACGGCGGATCGCATTCCAGTGAGCGCCGGAATAACGATGCCGATGGGACCGGCGACCCCACGCTCGATCAGCGCGCGCGCCCATCGGGCAGCGGCCTCCAACTCCTTTTCTTCATCGGCCAGACAGATCCGAACACAACCCGAATGTCGCGTGTTCCGATATGGTTGCGGCGCCCAATGGGTGATTTGTGTGCCGCTATTTCCCAGAGTTTCCAGCAGATCCTGTTGCCGAGGCGTGAATTCGTCGAACCCCGCGAGGATGAATCGCTTCGGGATATCGATTTCCTTGGCGCGTATCGCCTCGATTAACGCATCCAGCGCGCTCCCCGGATCCGTCCAGTTGTGCGTTCGGCAAAGGCGAACAAAAACTTTTGCCCAGTGGGAAAATGCTCTGGCATCTTCATCCCAGGGTGCCCGGTATTCTTGCTCGGGTACTCGCCAGCCCTTGATTCGTGCCCAGGCGTCCATGGCATGTTGTGCCGCACTGGAAACCTGCAGCAGCGCCACCTCGGTCGGTTCCTGTGTCTCTCGGATAATCCGATCCCATAAAGCGTGTTCCTGGAACGGACCTAGCAGTACGGGTAAAGGTTTTTTGCTCCGATCACGGTACTCTTCCCAACTTCTTTGCAGCCAGGCCGAAAAAGGAAGGATGTCGGGCGTTTCCCAGGATAGAAGCCCCTCACTCAGACGCTCGGCATCAAAAGTATTCCTAAGGGCACGGGCAAGGCGTTGATTGACAGTGATGCAGGTGCCGGCTTCGTCGGAATCTATATAGGGCGCGAGGGTTGGGGGGGATTTCCGGGATGATTCATTATCTATCACCACGCCTTCCCATCGATTCTCGGTCGGATCAGTATCGGAAGATAAACAACCAAAAAGACGGCAAATGCCAGAAACCAAATGCCACCGGAAAGGTGGATATGGAAAGCGTAACTCTCCGCCAGCAAGAGCGGACCGAATACCCGAATCAGAGCGGCGACATTGATTGCCACAAAGGCGGCGACTATCGGCCATGCCGGTTTAAGGGGTCTTCCCGTATGTGCCAAGGCAACGCGCGCCATCATACCCAGCGTCAACGTGCCGATGACACCGATGGTCAGTGCGTGTTTTGCCAGGGAGGAGGGTACGATGGCAAACGATGCGAGCCCGAGCAGGAAGAGTCCCACAACCAACCAGAGGAACCCGGTGTAGAGCACCCAGAGTATGGGTTTTTGCCACACATCAATGTGGTGCCAACCCCATAGACGAACGAGCTGGACTGCTGCGGCCGCCAGAGCCAGTACACCGGTCAACCATCCGGCGGATAAGGTCGCCGGGACAATAACCTGGGCAAGAATCAGACACGCGAGCAGTGTGACCGACGCCATCTCGACGGTTGGATATCGTCGGCAACGATGCCCCGGAATCGCCGACTCGGAGAAAAACGGGATGATCCGCCCACCCAGAAGCGCCACCAGGAAAATTACCAGGTAGAGCATAATGTCCTGACTCGAACCGGGTATCACCACAAGACCCAGGCTCTCAAGATGTATCATCAGATTAGGCACCGCCATCACAAAAAGCAGCGGCACGAAAATGCGGTTGGCGGAGGCTTTTCCTTTCCACAAAGCGGGTTGTATCGCCATCGCGAGCAACGGCAGAAAGGCGATATCGACGATTGCGATCAATACCCCGGGTATCCAGGCGGAGAAAAAAGGCAGGATCCTACCGGCCAGCCACAACATGGCAAGCAGGGCGAGTGGGATGCCATCCGGTGTCTTGGCACCGGTCCAGTTTCGCACGGCGGTCAATAGAAAACCGGCAATGACCGCCGCCGTGTATCCATACAACATTTCGTGGGTGTGCCAGGTGACCGGATTATAATAGAGCGGCGCCTTGATTCCCCCGGACCATATACCGAGCCAGAGCAATATCAGGATCACCCCGAAAAGGCCCGCCAACAGGAAGAAGGGCCGGAATCCCAACGCCAGAAAGGGAATGCCAGCGGGTTTGACCACCGATTGTGGCGATTCTACATGGATTTTCAGCATGGTTTCTCCACTCGGAATCTACACAATCTGCGCGATCAGTCGATAGATCGGCTCGGGGAACAAAAATAGCCCGAAGCAGCCTAAAGCGGTAATGGACAGTGCCGCCACGCAAAAGGCCGGCGCTTCCTTGATGTTGGCTCTCCACCCGCCATCGTTTCCGTCTTTTCCACTTTGATTGCCCGTGCCGGCCTCGGATGGCGCTGCGAAAAAACCTTGTATCGGTATGGGTAGAAGATAGGCGATATTGAGCAATGTACTGACCATCAATACGCCAACGAATACCAGTTGCCCGGCCTCCACGGCCCCGAGGGCGAGATACCACTTGCTCCACATGCCACCGAACGGCGGCAGACCGATGACGCACAGCGCCCCGATGAGAAATGCCAGGGTCGTCACCGGCATGGTGCGTCCGATCCCTCGTAGCTGGCTGACCTCCGTCTTGTGGGCCGCCACCATGAATGCCCCGGCGCAAAAGAAAAGCGTAATCTTGCCGAAGGCATGCATCACGATATGCATTCCCGCGCCGATGATGCCGGCGGCATTGGCCAGCATTGCGCCCAATACAATGTAGGAAAGCTGACTGACGGTGGAATAGGCGAGTCGCGCCTTGAGATTATCGCGGGTGATGGCTACCAATGACCCGATCAGGATGGTGGCCGCCGCCATATACATGATCCATTGACTGATGCCGGTCTCGGTTAGCAGATCGGTGCCGAACAGATAGACGCTGACTTTCAGTACCGTGAATACTCCAGCCTTGACCACCGCTACCGCGTGCAGCAATGCACTGACCGGTGTTGGGGCCACCATGGCCGCCGGCAGCCAGCGATGGAAGGGCATGAGCGCGGCCTTACCGATCCCGAAAATATATAGGGCGAACAAGACTCCGATGGCCCCATGGGAGATGATTCCTTGAGAGACATGATCCCGCAGGATGCCCCCCGGTTCGAAATCCAGGGTGCCGGCCAGTGTCCATGTCCATAGAATGGCCACCAGTTGAAAGGCAAAGGAGGTGCCCAGCAGCAATCCGAGATAGACGCGCCCGGCGCGCTTTGCCGCCTCGGTGCCTGCGTGGGTGACCAGAGGATAGGTGGATAAGGTCAGTACCTCATAGAAAACAAACAGCGTGAACATGTTGGCGGCAAACGCGATCCCCATGACGCTTGCGATGGCAATGGCAAAACACACATAAAAACGTGTCTGATTTTCCTCGTGGTGAGCGCGCATATAGCCGATAGCGTACAAGGAGGTGACGATCCAAAGAAAACTCGCCACCAGGGCAAACAACATTCCCAACGGTTCCACGGAAAGCGCCAAGGGCATGCCGGGAATCGTTTCCACCAGCAGCATCTCGGGCCTGCCGCCCGCCGCGATCTCGGGATAGATAAACACAACCACCAGGAACAACGCTGAGGCCGTTGTCAGCGTCATCGCCTCGCGCAGATTGGGATAGCCCCCGGTCAGTGCGATGAGAACCGCCCCCGCGAGAGGGAGGATGAGAGGGAGGAGGAGAGACAAGGAAAATAAATTCATTGGTTGTCGATAGTGTTGGTTTGATCGGGCTACCGCCTCGCGACGACCCGGAATTTTCAGACACCCTCTAAGGCAAAGACAATATCATATGATTTTTCGTTAACCGCCCCAGACGGTTAACGAAAGGCCACCGAGCAACGTTTCCGCCGCCTGTCTGGCTACCCCCGTGGTCAGCGAGGCATCCAGTCCGAAATAGATATTCGCGGCCACCAGCGCCCAAATGGGAATCAGCATCCCAAGCGGCGCCTCTTCCCGGCCTTTTATGACAGTATCCGTTACCCCTGTACTGGATTTTTCCGCCGCCGGTTGGAAATAAGCCGCTTCCACAACCCGCCATACATAAACAACAGCAAGCAGCGAGGCGATGATAATGACGACGACCACCGGCCATAATCCCTTTTCCAGGGATGCCGAGATAAGATACCACTTGCTGATGAAGCCAGCAGTCATGGGTACCCCAATTAAGCTAAGGCCTCCCGCCACGAACGCTGCCATGGTCCACGGCATCCGCCTGCCAAGGCCGTTGATTTCGGTGATCGACACACTGCCGATACGGTAAAACACGGCGCCCAATGCCATGAACAATACCGTCTTGATAAGCGCGTGGTTAAAAAGATGCACGATACTGGCCGTCAGACCCGTTATCGATGCCAAACTCACGCCGAGCACCGTGTAACCGATTTGCGCCACGCTGGAATAGGCGAGCATCCGTTTCAGATTGGTCTGAAAGACCGCTATCAGGGGGCCGGAAAGTATGGCCAGCAACGCCAGAACGAGCAATATCCCGTTCAGGACCATGGTATCGAAAGCAAATCCGCCGCCGAATACCGTAAACAGAAAGCGTAACAGGATATACACGCCGACTTTGCTCGCCGTGCCTGCCAACAGGGCCGATACAGCCGATGGCGCGTAGGTGTAGGCATTGGGTAGCCAGGCATGCAAAGGGAAGAGCGCTACCTTGAGGCTGATACCCACGGTCATAAAGGCAAACGCCACCGCGATCGTTCGGGTGTTGGATACACTGGGCAGGCGCTCGGCCAGATCCAGCATGTTGAGTGTGCCGGTCATGGCATACAAAAAGCCAATACCGATCACGATGAAGGTTGCCCCGATGGTGCCCATCACCAGATATCGGTAGGCAGCGATCAGGGCGCGCCGATCCGAACCGAAAGCGATGAGTGCATAGGTAGACAGTGATGAGATCTCGAGAAATACGAACAGATTGAACACATCTCCCGTGATGGCGATACCAAGTAGCCCCGTCAGGCACAACACCCATGCGGTATAAAAAAGGTAAATGCGATCGGGTTCGATCTCCCGTTCCACGCTTTTCCTGGCGAACAATATCGTTACCGCGCTTATCCCCGCCACAATGAGCAGGACAAATGCGCTGATGGTATCCACGCGGTATTCGATTCCCCAGGGAGCCGCCCAACCACCGAGCGCATAGGACAAAGTGCCGGTTTCCCGTACCGTGATGAGTAAAATCGAGGCGATGATGAACGCGGTCCAGCTCACCGCGGTTGCAATCAGCCACGCGAGTTTTGGGCGATAGGCAAGCATGCAGACCGGGGCTGCAATCAGTGGGATGATTACCTGCAGTACGGGAAGATGTTCTTTTATCACAGTCGTTTCTTACCTGGGAAATGCTGAAAAACCATCAAATACATACCATTCACGCGAAATGTAATAAGTTTTGGCGTCGATCGAAATTCATTCATCCAATCTTTGTATCTCATCTTCCTCCACTGAGTCATAAGCCTCCCGGATACGAAGAATCAGGGCAAGCCCCAAGGCCGTGGTCGCAACGCTGACCACGATGGCTGTAAGAATCAAAACGTGGGGCAGGGGGTTGGCGTAGTGGGGAATCCCCTCGGCAAGAATGGGCGCGGTGCCACCCTCCAGCTTGGCCATGGAGATGTAGAAAATAAAAACCGATGTCTGAAAAATATTGAGGCCGATGATCTTTTTGATAAGGTTGCGGCTTGCTATGACAGCATACAGGCCCAGCATCATGAGTACGATCACGATCCAGTAGTTGAATAGACCGAGTGTGGTGGTAAGCAATCTTTCGGACTCCGTGGTAATTTCTGGCTGCCGTCTCCGACGGACGGTAAAAAATTACAAATCTGCCCCGTGTGCAATTTTTTCGGTAACCCGCTGATTTTTCAACGATGCCATCTTTCAGCAAAATACCCTTCGGCCTGTGGCAAACTGAAAATAAGGGAACTGGAGAAAGTTGCACACGAAATAAATCTGAATAATATTGATGATCCGTACAGGCACATTTGCCAATCCCGATAGAGACTAGCGTTATTTTATACGATCAGAAACTGATTAGAATCATGATTTACCAATATCGGCGGTAATCCGGATGAAACAGGCAAGCGTTGTGTCCAAATTGGAATCTACTGCCGACCAGACCCACATCGAGCGTTTCCTGGATATGTTGTGGATGGAGCGGGGCCTTGGTGAAAATACCCTGGTGGCATATCGGAGCGATCTCGTTATGTTTTCTCGCAGGCTCAATGAACAGGGTACTGATCTGTTGCAGGCAAGCCGTGCCGATGTTCTGACGTTTCTGGCGGATCTTGCGGCGGGACCTGCCAGCACGGCTGCCAGGAAACTATCCACCCTTCGCCGATTCTATGAGTATCAGGTTCGGGAAGGACAACGAGACGATAGTCCCTGTGAGCGTGTCGCCGGTCCCCGTTTGGGGCGACCACTACCGATATCGTTGACGGAAAACGAAGTGCTGAGACTTCTCAATGCGCCGAATACCGACCTGCCGCTTGGGGTACGGGATCGGACCATGCTGGAAGTGCTGTACGCAACCGGTTTACGGGTATCGGAACTGGTTTCGCTGCAATTGTCTCAGGTTAATCTCCGCCAGGGGGTATTGCGTGTCATTGGCAAGGGCAATAAGGAGCGACTGGTGCCGTTGGGAGAAGAGGCCCGTGAATGGATCGAAAGATTTGTGAATAGTGGCCGCGAGTCGATCCTCCGAGGGAAAAAGACCGATGCTCTGTTTCCGACCCAACGTGGCGGGGCCATGACCCGTCAGGCGTTCTGGTACGCTATCAAACGCTACGCCCTTACCGTGGATATTCGCACACACCTGTCTCCCCATACCCTTCGCCATGCCTTTGCGACCCATCTCCTGAATCACGGCGCCGATCTGCGGGTTGTGCAGATGCTGTTGGGTCATGGTAGTGTTTCCACGACTCAGATCTACACCCATGTGGCACGCCAGCGTTTACAGGCATTGCATGCGGAGCATCATCCGAGGGGGTGATTCTACTGCGCGAAATCACTCATCTTCCGCGCCAATGTATTACGCCCCCAACCGAGGAGCTTGGCCGCTTCATGGCGGCGCCCTCCCGTGTGTTCCAGCGTCGTCTCAATGAGGATGCGTTCGAGCCGCGGAACGGCCACGTCCACAAGCCCGGTATCCCCGGCCATCAGTCGCCGTTTGACCCACTGCTGTAACAGTGATTCCCAGGATTCGTCCGTGCTTGTTTCGTCGTTGGTCTCCAGCAGCTCCGGCGGCAGATCCTTCAGGTAAATCTCCGTGCTGGCCGCCATCACCGTCAACCAGCGGCAGGTGTTCTCCAGTTGACGAACATTCCCCGGCCAGTCCAGGCGGGTAAGGAACGCCTCCGCTTCCGGATACAGGATCTTGGGTTTGACCATAAGCTCCTTTGCGGCAATATCGAGAAAGTGCCTGGCAAGTACGGGGATGTCTTCGCGCCGTTCCCGCAGCGCCGGGGTATGCACGCGGATGACATTGATGCGGTGAAAGAGATCCTCCCGGAAGGATCCTTCCCTGACCCGCTGCCCCAGATCCTGGTGTGTGGCGGCGATGATTCTGGCATCCATTCGGATGGGCGCATGTCCACCCACCCGTGAAAACTCCCCTTCGGCCAGCACTCGCAACAGACGGGTTTGTAACGTAGCGGGCATATCGCCGATCTCATCCAGAAACAGGGTTCCAGCACTGGCTTGTTCGAAGCGCCCGAGTCTGCGATTTTGCGCGCCCGTGAAGGCGCCGCGTTCGTGGCCGAATAATTCGGACTCCAATAATTCGTGAGGAATCGCGGCCATATTCAGGGCGATAAATGGCCCGCCTGTCCGTGGGCCATGCTGATGCAAGGCGCGGGCCACAAGCTCCTTGCCTGTCCCGGACTCTCCAGTAATCAGCACCGTAAGATTGGAGCGCGAAAGACGCCCGATGGCCCGAAATACCTCCTGCATACTGGGCGCCGAACCGATGATCTCCGCTTCCGGCAATGGCGAAGGGTGAGTGGCGGTGTTTTCCTGTTGTGCGTTACAACCATACTCCATGGCCCGTTTTGCCAGTTCCACGGCCTCGTCCACATCGAATGGTTTTGGCAGATACTCGAATGCCCCGCCTCTGTAGGCCGCCACCGTACTCTCAAGATCGGAGTAGGCTGTCATGATGATGACGGGAAGCCTTGGATATGCCGTGGTGACTTCGGCCAACAACTGCAAGCCGTCGAGACCCGGCATGCGAATGTCAGTGATAATGGCGTCAGGGAGTTCACTGGCGAGCCTTTCCATGATCCCTTGCCCCGACTCGAAGCACACCGTCGCAATCCCTGCCTGGGTCAGGGCACGATCCAATACCCAGCGGATGGACCTGTCATCGTCGATGACCCAGATTTTGTGTTGCGTGGTTGCTGTGTGATTATTCAATTGCTTTTGCACTATTGGTCAGCGGGCTTGATGGCAAGCGCTGTCGGAATCCGTCGTCATTAAGGCGATTTCTGTCAAAGAACATACGAGCTTGCTTGTCCTTTTGTCCGTCTTCTACGTTACGTCAACAGTTACGTAGAACGACTACAGGGTGAATTTGTTCTACCGTGATTGACGCTTATGCTTGAGCAGTTGAACAAGAATTTTCCGACATTCTCAGGTAATCGAAGACTGCCCGGACATTACGGGTAAGCTCCCTCATTTTTTGCGCC
>JABDQX010000419.1 GCA_013042035.1 Gammaproteobacteria bacterium | reverse complement strand
TACATGTTTTCTATCTGGAAACAGGCAGGGGGTATTTTCAGAAGTTCCCCGGTTTCTCATGATCATGATTTTGCCACACAGAATTGTACGGTTTGTCCTTCCGCAGCAATCCGCTGGAAGACCAATTCGATGCACTGAACCGGTGTGGGAATAATGGTAGGATAGTAGAAGTCCGTATTTCCGATTGAGAGTCATCTTCACAAATGACTCATCTGCCCATGGCACAGCCTCGCCAACATATGTAGAAGTTTATATATAAATGGTCATGTCTATTTCGCTGCGAAATCCATTCAAACAAGGAGGTCCCCGGGAAGCCATTTTGATTATTACAGGCGCGCTAGTCCTGTATTTCGCGCTTTCCCTGATCACTTATGATCCAGATGACCCCGGTTGGTCCCATAGCACCGAAACCGAACAAGTTCTGAATCAAGGCGGTCTTGCCGGCGCCTGGATAGCCGATCTCTTTCTCTATCTGTTCGGTTATCTGGCGTACCTGTTTCCGTTATTAATCGCTTTTATTGGTTTGATGACGTTTCGGTTGTTCGAGAAAAACAACCAGCCTAGCGGACAATACTTGATTATCCGAGGCAGTGGATTTTTATTGACCCTGCTCGCGGGCAGCGGGCTTGCAACAACCCATTTTGGTGGGGGTGGGATATTGCCTCTCGATAGTGGCGGGATGTTGGGCAGCGTAATCGGCAGCGGGCTCATCCTGATGTTTAACCCCCTCGGCGCCACACTTTTGCTGATTGCTCTATTCCTAACGGGGATCACACTGCTAACGGGATTATCCTGGTTTTCGCTGATGGATAACACCGGACGTTATACCTTGCTTTTGTTCGACTACGTCTGGTTTGTGTTCGGCAAGACTCGAAACCTGATTGGAACAGAATACAAGCGTTATCTGGCAAGTAAATTCAACAAGGCGCAAAAAGAACATGTGGTGACCTTGCGCATAAAACTGGCTGAAATCATACGTCGGGGGCTCAAAGATAAAGAACCACCCCGGCCCCGAATCGAACCGGACGTTGGCCAATTCGATGGTTTTGATCCGCTAATGGAAGGTGCGAAACACCTGGAGATGATGGACGAACCGGTCGTAAGAGAAGAATATAAGCAAAAAACCTCGTCCCATCATCATAAAGCGTACGCTGCGATGCCTGACCGTGAAGCGCGTCATCCTGGAACGTCTCAACCAAAAGCCGCATTACCGTCGATTTCCCTGCTCGATCCCCCCGGCAATCAGAAACGGACGGTCTCGGACAGCATGTTGGGAGACGTTTCACAGCAGGTAGAAACAAAGCTTCTGGATTTTGGGATCCAGGCCAAGGTCGTGGATGTACATCCGGGCCCCGTGATCACCCGCTTCGAGATCGAGCTGGCACCGGGAACCAAGGTCAGCCGTATCACGGCGCTTGCCAAGGATCTGGCTCGTTCTTTATCCGTCATCAGTGTGCGTGTGGTGGAAGTCATACCGGGCAAAAGCGTCATTGGTCTTGAATTACCCAATGAGCAACGTGATCTCGTCAGATTAAGCGAAATACTCCACACCAAGGAGTACCACGACAGCCATTCACCATTGACGTTGGTGCTGGGAAAGGATATCTCGGGGAATCCAGTGGCGGTGGATCTCGCCGGGATGCCCCATCTGCTTGTGGCGGGAACCACCGGTTCAGGCAAATCGGTGGCTATCAATGCCATGATATTGAGCCTTCTCTATAAAGCTCAACCCGATGATGTCCGCCTTATCATGGTCGATCCCAAAATGCTGGAACTCTCGGTCTATGAGGGCATTCCACACCTCCTCGCGCCGGTTGTCACCGACATGAAAGAGGCGGCCAATGCATTGCGCTGGTGCGTGGCCGAGATGGAACGGCGCTACAAACTCATGTCCACCATGGGCGTTCGGAACATCGCCGGATTCAATAAAAAAGTACAGGATGCCATCCGTACCGGAAAGCCTATCACCGATCCCTTTTATATACCGCCCCCCAGAGATCTCTTCTCGGAAGATGATGAAGACGATGGCGAACCACTAGAACCACCGATACTGGAATCGTTACCCGCCATTGTAGTCGTTGTGGATGAGTTGGCGGATATGATGATGGTCGTGGGCAAAAAGGTAGAAGAGCTGATCGCGCGTCTGGCCCAAAAGGCACGCGCCTCCGGTATTCATTTGATCCTCGCCACCCAGCGCCCATCCGTGGATGTGCTCACCGGACTTATCAAGGCAAACATACCCTCGCGCATCGCTTTCCAGGTTTCGGCACGTGTCGATTCGCGCACTATTCTGGATCAAATGGGGGCGGAACAATTATTGGGCCATGGCGACATGCTATATCTCCCCCCTGGCAAACCCATACCGGTTCGCATACACGGTGCCTTCGTGGCCGATGGCGAGGTGCACAATGTCGTCGAATACCTCAGGGAGCAAGGCAAGCCAAACTATCTGGAGGAGCTCCTGTCGGCCGAGGGAGATACTATCGCCTTCGGGGCAGGCCTTACAGACGATGACGATGATCCGGAGGCCGATCCGCTCTACGATCAGGCGGTGCGCATCGTAACCGAAACCCGGCGCGCTTCGATCTCCGGTGTACAGCGGCGGCTTAAAATAGGCTATAACCGTGCAGCGCGGATGGTGGAACAAATGGAATTGGCAGGGATAGTGAGTCCTCTGGAATCGAATGGCAATCGCGAGGTTTTGGCGCCCCCGCCACCGGAATGACAGCTACCCGCCCACACAAGGAAGGCTTGATGATTTTAGCAGCGGTAGTTTGAAACTTTGCTTTTCCAGGCACACAAAAAAGCCGCATTCATCCAATAATGAACGCGGCTTTTTCAGACAACCTAAAAACATCATTCACCGCTTTCGGCGGTGAGTTGCGAAAAATTACCCGGCGATTTTATCCAGCTTCTCGGCCTTGATGACCTGACCATTCAACGCGGCCTCTTTCGCACTCTTTCCAAAGGCCACCGCCATCATCGTGCTGTAGTAGATGACCGGCATGTTAAGATTGGTATTGTATTTCTCGTTGATTTTTCCCTGGTAGATCTCAACGTTCATCTGGCAAACCGGACAGGGAGTCGCGATCATATCGGCACCATGGTCATAGGCCGATTCGATGATATCCTTGATCATGGCATGGGATTTTTCGGGCTCCGAGAAGATCAAAGCGCCCCCACAACATTGAACCTTCTTTTCGTAATTGGTGATCGGCTCAGCGCCAAGGGCCTCGGCAAACTTGTCCATGTACTGGGGATTTTCGAAGGATTCGCCATCAATACCGAAAGGACGATTGGTCTGGCATCCCACGTAACCTGCGATCTTGACACCGCTCAACGGCTTCTTTACGTGTTTTTTGATTTCGTCATAGCCGATGTCCTCGATCAGGACCTCCACCATGTGGCGAACCTTTTTGTTGGCTTCTACCGACAATCCCACCGTCCCGAGCGCTTCGTTGACTTCCTTCTTGATCTCGGCATTTTCTTCCAAGCGTTCCCTGGTTTCACGGGTTGCGAGCCAGCAAGCGGCACATGTGGCAACGATATCCTGATTGGGATGTTCCTTTTCGGATATGGCGATATTGCGGGCCGACAGTGCCAAACGCGGCAACTCGCCACCCTCGGCATACCCGATGGAAGCGGCGCAGCAGTTCCAATCGGGGATATCATTCAATTGAATACCCAGTGTGTCACACACTGCCTTCACCGAAGTCTGAAGATTGGAAGCCGAAGCACCCTTTTGTGAAGAGCAGCCCGGATAGAAGCTATATTCTTTATTTGCCATGCGTTAAGTCCCCCTGTACCTCGTCTCTCGAATAGATTACCGCCGCAGCCGGAATCTATACGCGGTTTTTCTCGCGCTTCTGGTTCTCGATCTCACGGGCTTTGTCCAGGATCTTTTTCAGATCGCCCGCGCCTTTGACACCATGACCACCGAGGATTTCCAGCGGGTCCATGCGTTTTGTCTTTTGCAGGGCAAGCCCGATATCCTTCATCTTGAGCGCCGTTTGGATGCCTTCGCCAAAGCCGTTGATGAAATAGAGCGCAAGCCCGAGTTTGAGCTCGTTGACCCGTCCCTTTTGGGATAGATTATCCCAGAATTTCTTGGCGAATCTGCGCGTAAGCTGATCTTCGGGCGCAACACCAAGCCAATGTGCATAGTTGGCCAATCCGTGCATGATGTGGGTAATCGGCAACCCTCTCGGACAACGCGCGATGCAGTTATAGCAGGAGGTACACATCCACATGGACGTCGAAGAAAGCACCTCTTCGCGCTTGTTGGCCCGGATCATCATGAAGATTTCCTGGGGCGGATGATCCCAATAGGGACCTAACGGGCAAGAACCTGAGCACACGCCACATTGCATGCACATCTTGACCCAATTGCCTTCCTCTACGTTGGCTTCGACCTCCTTGAGGAAGTTGTTGCGGTATCGCTCAGTCATCGCGTAACTCCTAATACCCTAAATCGTAAGTTTGCCGTCTTAAAGCTTGGCATAACACTTCGAATATTCAGCAGGCCATAATCGAAGGTCGTTGCCGTGCGCAGCATTAGAACTTGAATGGGCTAAGGCCAATTCGTTCGATAGTCTCGGCCATCTCGTTGATGAGCGCGGCAGCGCGTTCTCCGTCGGTAATGGCTATTTCGTAAGTGGCGACCCGCTCGGTCTCAAGCTGCAGTTGCTGGAGCGTGTCACCGATCTTGCTCATGCGGTAATGGGCCATTTCTGAACCCTTGACGAAGTGACACTGGTAGTTATCACCCTTCTGGCAACCCATCAACATCACGGCATCATACCCGCCGTTCAGCGCGTCGGTAATCCAAATGGTGTTGACGGAACCAAGACAGCGGACCGGGACGATACGGACGAATGCGCTGTACGTTGCGCCATTCATAGCTGCCATATCCAATGCGGGATAGGCGTCGTTCTCGCAGGCGAGCACCAGAATACGGGGTTTCTCGTCGAACTCTTCCGGAACATCCACCGCCTTGATTTGCTGGCCAACGGTATCCACGGAGTAGTTCTCGAAGGAGATGACCCGAACAGGACAAGCGCCCATGCAGGTGCCGCATCGGCGGCAACGGGATTCATTGAATAAGGGATAGCGCTTTTCATCTTCGTTGATGGCGCCGAATGGACATTCCACTGTGCACCGCTTGCACTGGGTGCAACCTTCCTTGCGGAAGGAGGGGAAGCTGAGATCCCCGGATCGAG
>JABDQX010000411.1 GCA_013042035.1 Gammaproteobacteria bacterium | reverse complement strand
GAATGAGCCGCTGCTGTTGACGTGAGAGGCTGTGAAACGACGGATGGCAGCATGAAAACCTTCAGCACCGCAGGTCCCGTAAGAGCGTGGCTGAAAATACCCGGTCGTCGCGAGGCGGTAGCCCGATTGGGGTCCCGCAAGGCGCGATCGGTGCAAAATCGGGGAGTGTAGCGAGCTACATGAAGCGATTTTTGACTCTTTCGCAACGCAGCGGGCCACAATTCGGGGGCCGCCGCAGTAGACCGGGGATTTCTCAGACACGCTCTAAGGGATTAACCCAAACCGAAAAAGCTGTGCGTGGAATGATTCAGGGTTTTCTGGGAACCACATCAATGGCATTCTTGCGTTTTTCGCGACGTTTTCGCACTTGGAGTAATGTCAACACAGGACCCGAGATGGCATAGAGAAAAAAACCTGAAAACAGGACAACCGGCGGATTGATTGAAATCATCACATAGACCAGCACGATTGCCAGGACGGCGATGAAGGGGACCTTGCCTTTCAAATCGAATTCTTTCAGGCTGTGATAACGAATGTTACTTACCATCAAAATGCCGGTCAGAATCGTTGCCAGAGAAACCAGCGCCGCTGTATCCTCTCCGGAAAATCCGTAATCGACGCCAAGCCACACGAGCACGCCCAGCAATGCGGCAGCCGATGGACTCGGTAATCCTTGAAAGTACCGTTTGTCTGCTACATCGACTTGTACAGTAAATCGAGCCAATCTGAGAGCGGCACTGGCCGTAAAAATAAACGCCGCCAACCACCCAAGTTTCCCCAATGAAACCAATGACCACTCATATACCACCAGAGCGGGCGCCAAACCAAATGCCACCATATCGGACAGGCTATCGTATGCCGCGCCAAAGGCGCTCTCAGTGTGGGTGATGCGCGCAACACGCCCGTCGATACCGTCGAGAACGATTGCCAGGATAATCGCTACGGACGCCGCCTCGAAACGCCCGCCCATGGCTGCCACAATGGCATAAAAGCCGGCGAACAGGGCCGCGGTGGTGAAAAGATTGGGTAATAAATAAATACCTCGCCGATGTCTTGGCGTGGGAGGTTGGTTTAACATAACTTTTTTGCCCGAAATCCAAAAATCAATAGGTTACCGAAGACAGTTGCACACAGGGCAAGTCTACAACCAATGGAGTATCCAATGGAATTATCCCGCCTTACCGCGATATCACCGATAGACGGTCGCTATGGTGATAAAACAAGTGCGCTACAACCCCTCTTCAGTGAATTCGCTCTGATCAAACACCGCGTTATCGTGGAGATTCGCTGGCTGCAACATTTGGCCGATAACCCTTCCGTCCCCGAGGTACCGTCTTTTAGTTCGCCAGCGATGGAGGTTTTAGAGAAAATCATCTCGGAATTTAGTCTTAATGATGCAAAAAACATCAAAGAGATAGAACGCACGACAAATCACGACGTGAAGGCCGTCGAGTATTTTCTCAAGGAGCGCATCGCGGGCAATGCGGAATTGGTGCGGGTACAGGAATTCATCCACTTTGCTTGCACGTCCGAGGATATCAGTAATCTCGCCTATGCACTAATGCTCCGAGAGGCGAAAAATCGAGTATTGCCAACGCTCATGGATGAACTGTCGGACGAGTTACGGCGTCTGGCGCGAGCGCATGCCGATCAACCCATGCTGGCACGGACCCATGGTCAGCCTGCGACACCCACGACCATCGGCAAGGAGATCGCCAATTTTCTGCATCGGTTACAGCGCCAGAGGGAACAACTGACCGTCATCCCCGTCCTCGGCAAGATGAATGGTGCGGTGGGCAACTACAGTGCGCATCTGGCGGCTTATCCGGAAATCGATTGGACATCGGTTTCGGCGATATTCGTACAGGGGCTTGGGCTCGACTGGAATCCCTACACGACCCAGATTGAACCCCACGACTATATTGCCGAGATGTTCGACGCGCTGGCACGCTTCAATACCATTTTGATCGATTTTTGCCGGGATATCTGGGGATATATTGCCCTCGGTTACTTTCGGCAACATGCCGTGCCCGGCGAGGTGGGATCATCGACCATGCCTCACAAGGTCAATCCCAT
>JABDQX010000410.1 GCA_013042035.1 Gammaproteobacteria bacterium | reverse complement strand
CGCGCAAATTACCCAAGATACACCCGCTCCAACGCACTCCTGCCCACATTGCCTTTATTGTCCTCGGCCTCAATGTAATAGCGGATATCGCCCAGACCCACCGGCAGCTCGGCCGTGTAGTAATTGGCGGTAACCGCGGGCCCGGTCTGGGACGGATAGGGACCGCGATCATGCATGGAGAGGGTTTGTTCACCCTTAGCGGTACGCAAAACCAGACTGACCCGTGAGATACCGGAGATATCGTGGATAAAGGTGTGCACCACGCCCTCTCGCGGCGCATCGAGCAGGCAACCCTGACCCCATTTTTTGCCACCGGGATTTTCCGGGGTCACCCAGGGCGGGAAGATGGTGGGCGCGGTGCGATCACCACCGGCGGCCAGCAGGGCATTCACATCCCCGGAGATCATACCGTAGGCGGCATTGGTAGCGTGGGTTACCTGAGCATCCCAGCCACTCTGACCGGTCCAATACCAATAGCAACTGGTCTCGGCTGTTAGCATCAGGCGGGCGGCGCGCGCCGGATTGGCGTTGCCGGGATTGGCATCCTCAAGGGAATGCACGATGTTTTGCAGCGCGGTCAGAACCGCCCAGGAATTGAGATCCGGGGAGTAGGATTCGTTGTAGCGGCTGAACCACTTCATGAACTGGGGATCCCCATTGTCGGCGCCGCTCCAGGAACCGGCCTCGATATGCACGGCTTTATCCGGATCCGGTGGGAAGAGCATCAGATAGTCACGGGCGGTAATGAGTTCGAAGCGGGGATCACCCTGGAGCCATTGGACCAGGGCGCCGGTATTGTGGCGATAATAGCTCTCGGCGCCGCCGCCATGGTTGTCGCCATCGGAATGAAGTACGAAAAACGGCGGATGTTTTGGATCGAATGCGCCGGTTGCCACGATCTGATCGTACACTTGCCCCAACACATCGGGATACTGCAAGGCGCCAAATCCGCCGCGAGCATCTTCGTTGCCGATATAGCGTTCCGCGGGCACGGCGATGATCTTATGTACGTTGCCCTCCGGATCTTCATATTTGACATATTCCGGCTTCAATACGCTCGGCGCGATCTGGGATCCCACCCAGATATTGTGGAGCCAGAACCAGTCCTGCACGGCCGGGTTTTCCTGATCGGATCCGCTCGGAGGCAGCATGCCTTCGTTGATACCGCTGTAAGGATAATCCCGGCAGGTACGAAAGCGATGAATGGAGTCGTACATCACGGCCTCGATGCCCGCCTCGTTCAGGGCCGGAATCATACGGACATGGAACGCCGTCTCCGGCGGAAACATCACCGTGGAGGCATCCGCGCCAAAAGTATCGCGCACGATATCACGGTGCATTTGGACCTGTTTGACAATATTGCGCCCCGGCGTCAGGGCCATGAGGGGATGGAAAAAACCGAAGGCGGAGATGTCCATGCGGGGGTTACCGAGGGCGGTCTTTTCTCTGGCAACGGATTGCAACTGTGCCGCCCAATTGCCGAAGCGTCCACCACACAGACCTTCTGTCCCGCAACGATTGAGTTGCTCGATAAGAGAACCACTCCAGCTACATGAAAGTCCCGCGTGGGGCAATCCGCCATCGATGTATTGCCGAACCGCGGCGGGAACGAAGTCAGTGTAGGGTCCCCCACGCGATCCGAAGATTTCATCTTTCTCTCCGTCCCAATAGCCGGGATCGGCAGCCTGATAATAGGGCTGATGCATGTGCTTGTGGATCCCGAAATAGATCTTGGGCTCGGTGTCGAATTTTCCCGGCGACAGCGCAATTCGGGTCACCGGTTCGGGTGCGCTATCCACCGTGTTGGCTTTGCCGTCGGCCTTGGCCTTGATATTACCCTTGGTATTCGCGGCGACTTCCACGCGCAGGGAACCGAAT
Source organism: Gammaproteobacteria bacterium (assembly GCA_013042035.1). Classification (GTDB taxonomy): domain Bacteria; phylum Pseudomonadota; class Gammaproteobacteria; order HK1; family HK1; genus JABDQX01. The sequence continues at coordinate 1,715 of JABDQX010000410.1, read as the reverse complement.
TCCTTGATCCAATCCTCACCACCGGCATTATTGATATCGCTCTTTCGGCACCCCTCTACCTGCACCGTGACATCTCCCGCTCTCAGTAATCCGGCAGAAACGGTGGCTATATATTTGACATCCGGGGCGACCCCCGATTGCCTTGGCGCCGCGCAAGGCTTGCAACCCGATTCAGACGATTGGGCATCGGACGAGGTTTGAATGGCGTGATCTTTTATGATGTGTTGCCCGTTCGGGGCATGCAGGATAACCTGAGGATAGGGAATATACCCATCGGCGGAAAATGTAATCCGGAACTCAGGATTGGTCCGCGAGGCATCGCAAGTGATGGATGCCGGTACGTCTATATGTAGGAATTTGGTGAATACGGTGGTCATGTGTAAGATTCCTTATCGCTTTTGTTTGAGCCGGGATTATAAAGGAGAACCGCCATGGGTTTAAGGTATCGGAAAAACAAAGATCCTGGAAAATCCGATGCGCGAATCAAGGCCCAGCCCCTTTCGGCCTTGGCGCGAAGCGCGAATATGTTCATCCATACGGATATCGAGTTGGTGAGCTTACCAAAAAAAACTGACAAGGCAATCTTGGCCCAATAACCGCCTAATCGAATGAAAGTAAAGCTGATTCTCAATGCTGAAGGATGATGGCTGGTATTTGGATCGCACGAAAGGCAGTCACCGTCAATTCAGACATCCGACAAAAGCGAGTGTTGTCACGGTTTCGGGGAAACCAAATGATGAACTGGCTCTTGGAACTCAAAGTAGTATTTTCAAACAGGCAAAGTTCGGAAAATGAAATATCTGATTGTGATAGAAGAGACAAATACCGGTTTTTCGGCTTATTCACCGGATATCGATGGTTGCGTTGCAACGGGCAAAACAAGGCAGGAAGTCCATGAGAATATGAGAGAAGCATTGGCATTCCATCTTGAAGGTTTACAGCTTGGCAGGCAGGAGATTCCAGTGCCCCATACGTACTCCGACTATATTGAACTTGCGGCAATGGCGTAACAACATGAGCGACCCATTACAAAAAGCCTGGACAAGAATGACGCGGCAGCTACTCGATGCCGGGCACAGAATCGATACCCTGACCGAGGGGCGTGATCCGGTGGAGCGGGCCGAGGGATATCGTTTTCTGACGCGGGTGATGTCGGCGATGACAGCGTTTCAGGTGGAACAGACGGCGGACTGGCCGAGCTTTACCCAGGTCATGTCCCCCACCCGAAAGTTTTACGTGGATAACCCGGACACACTCTATCACCGCACCTCCCTGAATCACCGTCTGCGTTATCGGGTGCATGGACGGCGTGGCGATGAATTGTATCTGGCGTTCTGTGTGTATGGCGCGAATCGGATCCTGGCTAACCTCTACGACGAACAGATGGTGTTCGATGCCGATGGCAGGTTCGAACTGATACTCTCGGCCGAGCGCCCGGCGGATGCGGCGAACTGGCTACCACTGGGGATCGGCGCGCGGACGCTGGTCACACGCCAGTACTTTACCCGTTTCGATCGATTGCCCGCGACATTGGAAATCGAATTGCTCGACGAGCATGCGCCGCCGCCGGCACTGGCGGAATCGGCGATCGCGGCGCGCCTGTTTGGCCTGGGGGAATCCGTAGTGCGCATGTTGATGGCCACGGAAAAGGCATCGACAGCCTGGCTGGAAAAGCCCAACGAGATCAGCATCGACAGCACGACCGACGATTTGGC
>JABDQX010000408.1 GCA_013042035.1 Gammaproteobacteria bacterium | reverse complement strand
ATCGACATTCTAGCGCGCTCTCCTGGTCAGCGCCTGTTCCGGAGTGCCGAGGAGGTAGATGATTATCTGCGCGCGGAGCGGGATGCATGGGAAGGCTAATCTTACCGGAGAATGGGCCGATTTATCTGGATGCCAATTGCTTCATCTATACCAACGACAAAGGGCTGCAATCCATCCCTGAATTGCCCCTTGTCTATTTGAACGATTATTTGCCGTAGCAAAACGACTTCTTTTTCGTAATTCCTGACTTCTTACAGCACCGCCGTCACCGTATGCTGGCCACCTCTTCGCCGGCCTTATTCACCGCCACCACGCAGAATTCCAGCTCCTTGCCCTGTTGCTGCCCCGTCAAGGTGATCGCCGTTTCCATGGCGGTGTCGGCGTTGTTTCGTCGAATCGAGGTATAACGTATCGGGACAAATGTCCTGCTCGTGGGGCCACGCCACTGCGCCATCGCGCGCACGCACCCTGCCAAAGTAGTATTTATCTTTCAATTCCCTGAATACGCCAAAGTCGAGAAGCGGTTCACAGTCATAAATCCCCTGCTCATCGTTGGTGAATTCAATGGAAAGCCGGTAATCCGACAGCGCTACCACCTTTCTTACCCTGGGATTCATGCCCGCTACCTCAATGGATCGATCTTGTATGGCTGCTCTCCCGTTACGGCAAGCGCCCAATCCGCGACAAGTTCTTCCTTGTGCAGCTCGATCCATGCCTGTAGGAGTTTCATCTTCGCGGGAGGTATTTTTCCTTCGAGGACGTTGCCATCGGGGATCGACACAACCACTTCCTCGTCCTGGTATCTCACATGGATGTGCGGCAGTTTGTGCTGCCTGCTGTCCCTGAAATACATATAGACAATCAACCTAAAACATCGATATCGACGGCATCTTTTTACCTCTTTTCTATTCGCTTTCGGCATTGGCGTGATAAATTCCGGCGCAGTCGGCCATCAATGGCTACACTATCAAAGCACTGCCAACACCCCATTACTCGCCTCGCCTTCCCCGGCCTTGTTGATGGCCATCACGTGGAATTCAAAGCGCTGGCCGCTGGGCTGGCCGGAGAGGGTGATCTCGGTTTCGATGGCCGTGCCCACGTCCACCCAAGTCTCGGAACCTTCCTCGCGGCGTTGGACCTTGTAGGCCGCGACAGCGCCGCCGTCGCCCGGTTCCTTCCAGTCCAGGAAGATCCAGCCTTCGCCCTGACGCGGGGCCTCCAGGGAGCGGGTCTGACCGGGTACTTCCAGGGAAGTCCTGGCCCGGCGTCCGCCCCAGCCGAGGAATTTCAGGCTGGCGTCGTCGTAATGGGTCGTGTTCTCCGCATACCGCGGACCATTTTCATATCATCCATCAGCGTTTGCAGGGCCTCGTCCTTGGTGGCGGTGGCGTGTTCGGCCTTGGCCTGAAGTTCCGTGGCGGCGTCGGCGGCATCGGTATAGGCGGCAAGTACCTTGTCGAGATCCTTGGCGCTGACCGGTGGGCTCGGATAGAGATCGGTATGGATCTCAAGTCCCGCGACTATTTCGTGGGCCAAGTGTTGGATCTTGGATTCGGCTCTGGGGAAATTGGCCATGGAATTCTCCTCGTGGTTGAATAACAGGATGCGGTGGGCAAAGCAAACCGCTTCAATAGCGGAAAATGTATCATGCCCACGGGGGGAATGGGAACGGAGGATGGAGTTTTCGGGGATTTTCCGCCTTTTCCGTGCGGGATTGATCCGCTGGCGGGGACCATTGAAATGCCCGGTGACGCGCCGAACGGGCCACCGGGCACACCAGATGGATCGCTCGTCTGGCCAGCCCCGTGACCCGTCTCGCCTTAGCCGTTATCGGGAAGGCCTATCTGATGGCCCGTCCGGTCTGACGGGTCGCTTGTATGGCGAGACAGGCTATTCGGTAGATGAGACGGGTGGCTTGTATCGTCTTACGGGTCTCGGGTAAGGTCATACGAGTCATCCGTTTGGCCTGACGGATAATTGGGGAAATTGGATATTCGTAAGGTAATTTGCTGTTTTTGATGTGTTATTATGCGTCATTCTCATACGGGGAAAGCGAAGTAGCGGAGAAATACGAGGTGCTCCTATGATTGCAAGAGAACGCTTGAAAACTGAGATCGACCATTTGGA
>JABDQX010000405.1 GCA_013042035.1 Gammaproteobacteria bacterium | reverse complement strand
CTGGGCGGCGGATAGGGCATTCTGAACAAAAGATACGCTGTCGGCCCCGGCCTTGAAGATGTTCTTCCGCTCCTGGGGCGTGAGGTTGACCAGGAAGGGGAGCTTTTTGAGCACGGTGTCGAAGGCGTCCTTGACGGCCTTCGTGTCGGCGGGCGAGGGCGATACGTCGATATTCCGGTAGTGCATGGGCCTTTCCTCCGGGATTGTTGTCAATAGGGGGTAGCGCGTATTCTGGCACTGCCGCATCGTCTCTGTCGAGCATTGTTCCGCGTAATGCTTTCGAGTGGCGTCGATGGCAAGATTTATCGCCTTGGTCTACCGGATGGACGGCATATACATTCGTTCGAGTTGAAACTTCGTTGCCGAGAGATGAAAGTGGCGGATCTGAAGGGCGAGCGAGAGAAGCGGATCCTGGAGAAGGCAGGGGCGATAGGCCAACAGTGAGATACGATTGAAAATCCATGAACGAGCCCGAAAAGACTCAGCTTCCCAGGAGACTCCAGCGTGGTTGAAAACGCACACAAAAAACAGGAGGTCGATTATCTGATGACACCAACCCCGCCCAATCCCGAACACAATACCCTGCCCAAGTTGCTGCGCATGTGGGCCAATCGCGCGCCGGAGACGATCGCATTGCGGGAAAAGGATTTCGGCATTTGGCACGCGCTGAGCTGGGCCGGGTACCGAACCCGCGTCGCCGAACTTGCGGTGGCGCTTTCGGCCCGTGGTTTTGGCCGGGATGATGTGATTGGTCTTATCGGCAACAATGAGATCTGGTGGGCCTGCGCGGAGGTCGCAATCCACGCCGCAGGCTGCATGAGCCTGGGTATCTACCGTGACACCCTGGAAGAAGAGGTGGGTTATCTCGCCACCTACACGGACATCTCCGCCGTATTCGCCGAGGATCAGGAACAGGTGGACAAATTCCTGCGCCTTTCCGACCAGCTCCCCAACCTGAAGCTGATCTTCTACTCGGAGTCTCGAGGCCTTCTTCATACCGGTGATGACCGGATCATCGATATCAGGGCGCTTTGCGAAGAGGGCAGGGCCATCCTGGCCGGGACGCCCAACCGGTTTGATGAACTGGTCGATGCCGTTGATGGCGGTGATGTCGCCATCCTTTGCACTACCTCCGGTACCACCGCGAATCCGAAGCTCGCCATGTTGACGGGCGAGCGCTTTATCGATCACGTTGCCCGTTATCTGGAGACAGACCCTAAAAACCCCGAGGACGAATATGTCTCGGTTTTGCCGTTTCCCTGGATCATGGAACAGGTCTATGCCCTTGGCTTCAATCTGGTGGCGGGTATGAAAGTCAACTTTCCGGAATCCCAGGAAACCGCGATGGAAGATCTTCGGGAGATCGGCCCCACCTTCATGCTGGGCGCGCCCAGACTGTGGGAGCAGATCTCCGCCGACATGCGCGCGCGCATCATGGATGCATCAAGGCTCAACCAGTGGATTTTCCACACCCTGATAAAGCGGGGGACGGATGCCATCGATAAGGGCCGTCGGGACATGCTCGCCGATGTCGTGCTGTTCTCGGCGCTCCGGGACCGGCTTGGGTTCAGCCGTGTTCGCTCGGCGGCAACCGGTGGCGCGGCGCTCGGGCCCGATACCTTCAAGTTGTTTCTTGCCATGGGTATCCCGCTACGCCAGCTCTATGGCCAGACCGAACTCATCGGCGCCTATACCCTGCAGGCCCCGCCTGGGGCCAAGATGGATTGCGATACGGTCGGCGTGCCGTTTCGGGGTTCCGAGGTCGTTATCCATGAACCCGATCAGAACGGTGTCGGCGAGATCACGACCCGCCATCCCAACATGTTCGTCGGCTATTACAGGAATCATAAAACCTATGAGGACGATATGCGGGACGGCTGGCTGCACACCGGGGATGTCGGTTACTTTGACAGCGCCGAGCGACTGATCGTCATCGATCGAATGAAGGATATCGCTGTAAAGGCCGATGGCAGCAAGTTCTCGCCCCAATACATCGAGAACAAGATGAAATTTTCCCCTTTCATCGGCGAGGCGGTTGTCCTGGGAGCGGGCCGGGAATATCTCACGGCCATCATCTGCATCCGGTTTTCCATTGTTTCCAAATGGGCCGAGAAACGCCGCATCCCCTACACCTCCTATACCAGTCTCGCCGCGAATCCGGCGGTCTATGAACTCATCCGGGGCGAGATCGAACATATCAACAAAACCCTGGTGGAGGGGCAGAATATCCTGAAGTTCATTCTGTTATTCAAGGAAATGGACCCTGATGATGGCGAACTGACCCGCACCCGCAAGCTGCGCCGGGCACTCATCAACGAGCGTTATACGCAGGTCATCGAGGCCCTCTACAGCGATGCCCCGATTGCTCATATCGATACCCATGTAACCTACGAAGACGGGCGCAAGGGGCGTATCCAGGCGGATATGGAGATCAGGATGATCTCCCGCTGAACCGCGCAGGTGATGAGGTGGGCTTTCGCGCTCTGATTTCCGTCACGGTGGCGGCGCGAGCGAACCGGAAGGGAAGTAATCGAAGGCGACGGGGTGATCCGGAAACGGGGCATGGCGATCGGCCTGGGTAAGATGGCGGGTGTAGCGCGCCTCGGTAAAGAGGCACGGATCTGTCAACTCTAGGGAGCGCACCAGTGCCGCTTTATGCATCAGCGTCTCGGCGGCAAGCCGGCTTCGGATTACCCCATCGGCTACGCTTAGCACAAACAGCATTAGGCAACCGCCCAAAAACAAACCGATGATGTTTGATTTACGCATCGCTATTGCATCCCGCGGGCCTGTGATACTGGGCTAATGTATTATATGTTTGTAATACATTATGCCTCGAACGGGCCGCTCAATGATTTCAAAAGCAGTGGAAGCGCCGAATGGTACGCTTACCATTTGCCGTGTTACGTACCCTTCAATCAATCTTTACAGGCAGTAAAAGCATAATTTTGCGGAGCAAGATTTATGTCTATATCGATTCGACTGGAACCGGAAATCGAAGCGGCATTCCGGCAACGCCTGGCCTTGGAAGGCATTTCTCTTTCGGCGTTTGTGCGCGACGCCATCCGGGAAAAGCTGGCGCGATCCGCTGAATACACGACACCCTATGTCCTGGGCGAGACGCTTTTCGGACGCTACGCCAGTGGCGAGACGGATCGTAGCCAATGCCGCAAGGAAGGGGTGCGAGAACGCATCCATGCCAAACATCGTCGCCGATAGCGGCCCGTTGATTGCCCTGTTCGATGGTTCTTGATTCCACAAATTCTGTCGGAAATGCCCTACCGTGCGAGGCAAATGCAAACATTATGTCTAATAAACCAGCCCACGCATGACACTGAAGTAAGAAAACCCCTGCCAAACAGTGCCAAGCCCCATCACCACCACCAATAGCGCCGCTGCGCGCAACAGCACAACCCGCGCCTGCCCGCCGAGCAGGCCGAAGGCAACGCTGACGAACAGCATGGCCGGTACAGTGCCCAACCCGAAGATGAGCATCAGCAAAGCGCCTTCCAGTGGGCTGGGGGCTGTTGCGGCCTTGATTGCCATGGCAAAGCTGAGCGGACAGGGAATAAAGCCGTTCATGATGCCACCGATCAACGCCCCCGCCACGGGTCCCTTGCGGGTAATATTCCGTAACCAGTGCCCCATGATGGCGACGGACAGTCCGGGTGTGCGCAGTCGCCAGGGTGTAAATCCCCCGATCTCCAGGCCGATAATCACCACGGCCAGCCCTACCACCAACTGCAATATCCCTTGGGCCGCGCCGATAAACCCCATTGAAATCAGCGCGTGCCCGGCGCTGGCGGCGGCGATGCCGATTAGTGTGTAAACACCGATCCTCGCCAGTTGGTAGCTCAGGTAGGGCAGTGGTCCGTGTGCCTCGCGGCCAAGGCGGATAAAGTTTCCGGAGACCAGCGCCCCGCACATACCGATACAATGGGCGCTGCCGAGCAGGCCTGTCATAAAGGCAATACCATAGCTAAAGGGGCCGATGGCCAGTTCGTGGATGTTCATGAGCGGTATTTCACGATATGATTTCGCGCAGCGGAATTATTCAGAGGGTGTCTGAAAATTCCCGGTCGTTGCGAGGCGGTAGCCCGATTGCGGTCCCGCAAGGCGCG
>JABDQX010000404.1 GCA_013042035.1 Gammaproteobacteria bacterium | reverse complement strand
GCTGTCGAAAGAGGTATCGGATCGGCACATTACCCTCCGATTCGGCTCCGGGCTAACCGGTATCTTCGCGCCGGGCGAAACATCCAAGGGGCGTCCCGATACATGGCGTGGCGCGGTGCGATTGGGTGCGGGTTCACCAACGCTTCACGATGTGGCAGGGCTGCTTCGTGTCGATGGCCATGCCAAGCACCTCTCTCTCGACCAATGGCTTCCCTTATTGACTGCGGCACAATCTACCGCGGATCAGGCACAAGGCCAATGGTTGTCTGGCGCATTGCCCCCGGGCGACATGCCATCGCCCACCTTTCAGATAAAAATCCCTGCCGGCAAACGGAAAACCGGCTCAAAACAACAAGCCCCGGCAAAAACCATCGACGTAGTGGAACAATTCGACATTGAGATCGATAAACTCACCGCGTTTTCCCGAACATTCCGGAACCTAAAACTCAAGGCCGGTCCGGGTGATGACGGTAGTTGGTATGTTCAGGTGCAAGGTGGCAAGGCAAGTGGCTATGTTCGATTACCCGCAGCCGATACGAACGAGGCAATTGTGGCCGATTTTGCGCATTTGCAATTACCGGCGACCAATCACAGTGGGAAGCAGGGCGGCGCCGATCCGAGAAAAATCCCCTCCGTGCACTTTACCTGCAAGAACCTTACCTACGACACATGGCCGCTGGGTAATACCCGATTCGAATTGGCGCGCACACCCCAGGGACTCGCTGTAAAGGCCATCGATATTCGATCGAAAGGCCTACGGATAAAAGGTCATGGGGCATGGGAGCAATCGGCTTCGGCGCGGTCCTCATCACGGTTGTGGCTCGATATTCGCGCTCGGGATCTGGGGAAACTGCTCTCGAGCTTCGGTTACGAGGGGAAGGTCGCCAAAAAAGGAAAAACCCATCTGAAGTTGAATGCCACATGGCCGGGATCCCTGACACAATTCGATTTAGGACGGGCGAATGGTTCCCTTGATGTAAAGGTCGAGGATGGGCGTCTGATGGCTATCGAACCCGGTGCGACCGGACGCGTGTTCGGCCTGCTCAGCGTCACACTGCTTCCGCGAAGATTATTATTGGATTTCAGGGATCTCTACGAGGAGGGATTCATTTACGACCGAATGGAAGGGAAATTCACGATTGCACGGGGAAAGGCCGAAACAACGCGTTTCGCCGTGGAAGGGCCAACCTCGCACATCGACATCACGGGAAGCACGGGACTTGTCAATAAAGATTACGATCAAATGGTCACGATAATCCCAAAACTCGCCTCCGCAAGCCTTCCCCTGGCGGCGGTCGGTATCCCGCTGGCGGCAATCGGCATCGCGCAATACTTGCTGGACGAGCCCTTCTTCGACAAGGTATTCGCCTATCAGTACACCATCGGGGGTACCTGGGATGATCCGAAAATCGAGTTGGTTGAAACGGAGTGGGAATCGACGGAATGATCCCGCCTCGCGAAGTCCTGGCAGTCAGAATAACGGCCTGGCCAGCACCTCCGCGATACACAGGGTGATCTTTTTTGCCATCTCGATATGCAGAAATTCATTGGGACCATGGGCATTTGCATGGGGTCCCATGGCGCCTGTTACGATAAATTGTGCCTTGGGAAACGACGCGGCAAGCGTCGCCATGAATGGGATGGAAAAGCCCTCGCCATAATAGACGGCGGGCTTTCCGAAAAAGGCGTTCGATGCCTCTTGTACTGCCCCATGGAGCCAGGGGGAAAAGGGCTGCGCCCGCCAGCCACTGACATCCCATTCTTCCTGGTAGCTGATGCGCGCGCCATAGGGCGGATCGGTTTCAAGGATCTCTTTTAGTTTTCTACTTGCCATCCCGGCATCCAGGCTTGGAGGAATTCGCAAGGAAAGTTTGAGTGCCGTTTGGGGCCGGAGCAGGTTTCCCGCAGTGAAGGCATCCGGGAGTCCCGCCGCGCCGATGATCTCCAGCGCCGGTTTCCAGGTCCGATTGATAATACCGACGAAGACATCTTCCACAACAGATTTCATTCCCGGGACAAACGGAAAACGCGAAAAAGAATCCGGCCCCAGTGCCTTGGCGATAACCTCGGCTTCCCGAAGGCATCGATCCGGGATCTCGACCTGGAATTCCGATCGCAGTTGTCCGGTATTTTGATCCTCTATTCTCTCCAGCACGGATCGGGCAATGCGAAAACTCGACGGCACGATGCCGCCGGCGTCTCCCGAATGCACGCCTTCTTCGAGCACCGCCACCGTCAAAACGCCGCCGACCATACCCCGTAGCGAGGTTGTCAGCCAGAATTGCTCATAGTTCCCGCAACTCGAATCCAGACAAACCACCAGATCCGGTGTGCCAATCTTTTCCCGCAGTTTTTCCACGTAGTAGGCAAGATCCGGACTGCCGCTTTCTTCGGAACACTCGATCAGAACGAGACAACGGGGATGGGCAATGCCGTGCTCGCGCAGCAACAGCAGTGCGGCAAGGCTGGTAAATACCGCGTAGCCATCGTCGACAACGCCACGTCCATAAAGTCTGTCGCCTTCACGCACCGGCTTTTGGGGGCCAAGACCCGCCCGCCACCTGCTTTCCGCCAGGGGTGGTTGTTTGTCCAGATGACCATACATCAAGACCGTGCCATCCAGTTGCCCGGGGATTTCAAGTAACACCACGGGTGTGCGGTGGGCGCAACAGACGATTTGCGTCGACATGTCCTTCGGGCCATGGTGCCTGCACCAGTCATGGACCAGCCGGACCGCCTGATCCATGTGGCCATTGGTTTCCCATTCCGGGTCGAACGCCGGCGATTGATTCGGGATTCGGATGTAATCCATCAGGGCGGGGATAATTCGTGTTTCCCACAGATCATGGATAAATGCCTGGGATTTTTGGATAGGTAGTTTCATTGGACCAGCTCCAGTACCTCGCTTAACTCTCCAACCGGATGAATCTCCAGATCCGCCCATTTCTTCCGGGGGGCGTTGGCCTTCGGCACGATGGCGCGTTTGAAGCCATGCTTCATCGCCTCGCGCAGTCGCTCCTCGCCACCTTGCACGGGACGGATCTCACCCGACAGACCCACTTCGCCGAACAGCACCAGTTCGCGGGGGACAGGGCGATTGCGCAGGCTGGAAAAAACGGCAATCAACACGGGCAGATCGGAGCCGGTTTCACTGATACGCACCCCGCCGACAACGTTGAGAAATACGTCCTGATCGTGGGTCGACACGCCCCCCTGCCGACGCAGCACCGCCAGCAGCATGGCCAGCCGATTGGGATCGAGTCCCACGGCAAGTCTGCGCGGGGCCGCGAGCTGAGAGTCGTCCACAAGGGCCTGGACCTCTACCAACAGGGGACGTGTCCCTTCGCGAGTCACCATGACCACGCTGCCCGCCAGTTCCCGTTCATGGTGCGACAAAAAGATCGCCGAAGGGTTACTGACCTGCTTGAGTCCGGCATCGCTCATGGCGAAAATCCCCAGCTCATTGACGGCCCCGAAGCGATTCTTCGCCGCTCGGATAACCCGGAAACGGCTGGAACCCTCGCTCTCGAAATAGAGTACCGTATCGACCATGTGCTCCAGGACACGGGGACCGGCGAGTGCCCCTTCCTTGGTGACATGCCCCACGAGAATCACGGCCACACCGGTCGTTTTTGCAAATCGCACCAGCAGTGCCGCCGATTCCCTGACCTGAGCGACACCGCCCGGGGCTGAGTTCAGAAGCTCGGTGTACATGGTTTGGATGGAATCGACGACCATGACGTTGGGTTTTTCCACGGCTGCCAGTGAAATGATTTGCTCCATGCGTGTTTCTGCCAGCAACCGGAGTCCATCGGCGGAAAGGCCCAGGCGTTTTGCCCGCAGCAGGATCTGCCCAAGGGATTCCTCGCCCGTGATATACAGCGGGGCGGCGCCATTTTTCGAGCCACCATATTGCTCGGCAAGGCGGATCAGGGTCTGGAGCAGCAGGGTGGATTTCCCGATACCTGGCTCTCCCCCCATCAGCACGACGGAACCGGGTACCAGCCCACCGCCCAGGACACGATCGAGTTCGGCAATTTGAGTCGGTAGATAGGCATCGGTCTCGGCTGCCACATCACTGCCGCTGTAAATACCCGGCGAAGCAACGCCGGAAAACCCCGCAAACCGGTTTTTGCTCTCAGGGTGTTGCGAGAGGACCGGCGTTTCCACCAGGGTGTTCCACTGACCGCAATCGGGACATTGCCCGGACCATTTGGACAGTTGCACACCGCAGGACTGGCAGGCGAATAGGGTTTTGGCTTTGGTCATTTCGGCTTGATTATTTCGCATTCATATTGGACGGCTCACGGGAGTATATTTGACATACTACACGGACTGCTATAACTTTCTTCTCCCTTGCTTCAGGTGTCCCAAAGGCCCTCGCCCATGGGATGAAACGGGAAGCCGGTGCGTTTTCTTTTTAGGAAAGAACAAACCCGGCGCTGCCCCCGCAACGGTAGACGAGTCAAGGTTTCGCATCACGTCACTGCGCCATTGGTGCGGGAAGACGCGAAACCAGGGAATTCCCTGCTCGTGAGCCCGGAGACCGGCCTGATGCTTCGCCCGGCATCGCGGAGGGCGCTGATGCAGCGGATGGTTATCTCCCATTGATTGCTATCGTTCGATTCCTTGCTTCCTCCACGCTTGCGTTTGTTTCATCCCGTTCGCGCACGGGTGAGTGCGCTGGAGAAAAAGCATGAAAAAAATCCCCCTGTCTACCGCGGTGCCTCCGCTGTTGTTTCTATCCTTGGTTGCGCTCCCCTCGCATGGTGTTCTTGGTGACGAATTTGCCAATCCCGTTATCGTCACGGCAACCCGCACCGCCCAAACCGCCGATGAAACCCTTGCCTCGGTCACGGTGATTACCCGTCAGGATATCGAACGCCAACAGGCCCAATCGGTCCAGGATGCTTTGCGCGGCGTACCGGGCATCGGTATCGGCAATAACGGGGGACTTGGTAAAAATACCTCGATGTACCTGCGCGGCACGAATTCCTCTCACGTATTGGTGCTCATCGATGGTGTGAAGGTAGGTTCGGCGACCCTGGGGACGACTGCCTTTCAGCATATCCCCATTGAGCAGATCGAACGCATTGAGGTGGTGCGCGGTCCGCGATCGAGCCTGTACGGTTCCGAGGCCATCGGCGGCGTCATCCAGATCTTTACCCGCAAAGGGGGTGGCAAACTCAAACCGTTTTTTAGCGCTGGCTACGGTAATCATCAGACCTACCGTGCTTCGGGCGGAGTTTCGGGTGGCGGCGAACGTGGTTGGTT
>JABDQX010000398.1 GCA_013042035.1 Gammaproteobacteria bacterium | reverse complement strand
GCCAAGACCGCAAGGCAGTTTATATTCTCCACCCACAACGCCAACATCCCGGTCTTTGGCGATGCCGAATGGATTGGGGTGCTCGAAGCATCGGAAGGCCAGGGGTGGATGCCCACCAGCGCCCAGGGAGCCATTGATATGGAATATATTCGGGATAGAGCCGCCGAGATCCTCGAAGGAGGGAAAGCGGCATTCAACCAGCGCCGGGCCAAATACGGATACTGATTATGTTGCGATCGGAACTGCTGGAAATCATCGCCAATGGGGAAAACTCCGGCGTCGAGTTCAAGCGGGATGACATCAAACCCGAAAAACTGGCAAAGGAAATCGTCGCCCTTGCCAACCTGCAGGGTGGGCATATTCTGCTCGGCGTCGAGGATGATGGTTCTATTTCCGGGCTGCAACGCCCCAACGCCCAGGAGTGGGTATTGAACATCTTTCGTGACAAAGTGCACCCACAAATCATCCCTTTTTATGAAGAAGTTCCGTGCGAACAAGACAAGCGCGTTGCCGTCATCACTCTCTCTGCCGGCATTTCCAAACCTTATGTCCGGCGTCACGATAGGCGTGAAGAGACCTTTATCCGTATGGGAGACCGTTCCGAACTGGCGACTCGCGAACAGCAGATGAGACTTTTCGAAGCCGGTGGTCTATTGCATATCGAGACATTGCCGGTTGCGGGAACCTCTTTTACAAGTTTAGACATCGACAGACTGGATTACTATTTGCGTGAGATAATGCGCGATCCGGAAGTCCCTAAACCTGAACATAAATCCGAATGGATCGAACGACTCCTTGGATTGGGTTTGATGGCCAAAAACGGTTTGGGCGACAATGTCTGTTCCGTGGCGGGACTTTTGTGTTTTGGTATCAATCCAAAACGATTTCTGCACCATGTCGGACTACGTGTCATGGCCTTTGCCGGTAATGACAAAACATATCAGGCACTTTTGGATGTGCATCTGGATGGCCCTCTTGTCGGTCGCTGGCAGATGGATGATAGCGGCAGCAGGCAGCCACCCCGCGCCACCAATACGTCACTCGACAACCGGCAACAATCTGCTGATTCACATGGAGACGATAATCGAGGTAAGTTAGCATACGCAGCACTGGTGGACGATGGTGTTATCGAAAAATTCTCTTCGGCCATTGGTCCATTCGTTTGTGCCGATGAACCCGAAATCGATAGCCGGATGCGCCGCAACAGAATTTGGCATTATCCATGGGAAGCAATCAGGGAAGTCGTTATCAACGCATTGGCGCATCGCGACTGGACGCGCTCCGTGGAGATCGAGATCGCTGTATATTCTGATCGCTTTGAAGTGATAAGCCCAGGCAGACTGCAAAACTCGATGACAATCGACAAAATGATAGCGGGGCAACGCTCTCAGAGAAATCCAATGATAATGGATATTTTGCGCGACTACGGATACGTGGAGGCGCGCGGTATGGGGATTCGCACCAAGGTCATTCCTCTGATGAAAGATCTAAACAAAACAGAACCGGACTTTGCGGCTACTGATGATTACCTGAAAACAGTTCTATTTAGAAAAGCGCCCCGCAAGCAAGTTCCAGGTTGACTGCATTCGACCTTCAATAAGGCTTTCTATAAACACATTGAGCATCGATAAATCGACACAAAATAATCCGAACCGGCAGAACACCAACTGGCAAGCGGACCAGGATCCCCATGCCGAGCGCGAAGCGCTCAAATACGGGCATCCCGTCACAAGCCGCGAGCATTTACTGCATCTGTTGACGGAACGGGGTGTTCCGCTTTCATTCGAAGAAATCGCCACTGAACTGGCGCTTACCGATAACGAGGCGCTAACGGCGCTGAACCGGCGTCTGCATGCCATGCGGCGCGACGGCCAGATCATTCAAAATCGTCGGCGGGGCTACGGACTGGTCAACAAAATGGACTTGATAAGTGGGCGAATTATTGCGCACCCGGATGGATTCGGCTTTCTAGTCCCCGATAGCGGCGGAAAGGATCTTCATCTGTCCACCCGCGAGATGCGCTCGGTATTACACAACGACCGGGCCGTGGTGAGTGTCGCCAGTGTCGATCGTCGAGGCCGAAAACAAGGAAGGCTCGTCGAGGTACTGGAACACAATACCAGTGAAGTCGTCGGACGTCTGGTCACGGAGCATGGCATCGGTTTCGTGGTGCCCGATGACAAACGGATCCATCAGGATATCCTCATTCCCGCCGATCAGATCAGCCCCGCCGAAGAAGGGCAGATTGTGATTGCCGAGATCATTGCCCAACCGAGCAACCATTCCCAACCGGTGGGATGCATAAAACGGGTGCTCGGTGAACATATGGCCCCAGGGCTGGAGGTCGATATCGCCATTCACAAGCACGGGCTGCCCGCTGAGTGGTCCGAGGCCGTACTCGAAGAGGCGGCTCGTTTCGGCGGGGAGGTCTCGGAAGCCGACAAACATGAACGCGTCGATCTGCGCGAATACCCATTGGTCACCATCGACGGTCTGGATGCCCAGGACTTCGATGACGCCGTTTACTGCCGGCGCACCCCCAACGGCTGGAAACTTCTGGTCGCCATTGCCGATGTCTCCAGTTACGTGGAGCCCGGCACGGCCCTGGATGATGCAGCGCGCCAACGGGGTAATTCCATCTATTTCCCCGGTCGCGTCATTCCCATGTTGCCGGAAACCCTATCCAACGGATTGTGTTCGCTCAACCCCCAGGTGGATCGGCTGTGTCTTGCCTGCGAGATGCTGTTCAACAAAGAGGGGACCGTCACCCGCTCCCGGTTCATCGAAGGGGTCATGCGTTCCCAGGCACGGCTTACCTACGATGAGGTCGCGGCGATTTTAGCCCCCCGCGCAACAAATACCGTCTCCAACAAACCGCAACCTACCGATTTACCAATAGAAGACAATCGAAAGGATTTGCCGGACGCGGCACCGGTCGGTAACGATGCCGACATCCGTCGTAAATACCGGGCGCTTGTTCCCCACCTGGAAGAACTCCATCGACTCTACCGCGTCCTTGTACGCACCCGGGAAAAACGCGGGGCCATCGATTTCGATCGGGCAGAGATACAGGTTGTCCTTGATGCCGAACAAAGAATCGAACGGATACAGCCGCTGGTCCGTAACGACGCCCATAAAATCATTGAGGAATGCATGATCGCCGCCAATGTAGTGGCCGCTAAGTTTCTCCGAAAGCATAAAATACCCGGTTTATACCGGGTGCACGATGGGCCGACGGCGGAAAAACTCGACGATCTGCGTACCTTTTTACGGGAATTGGGGCTGCGGTTGAGTGGTGGTGAACAACCCGATCCCGGCCATTACGCCGCTTTATTAAAAAGGGCAGCTAAAAGACCGGATACGCATATGATTCAGACCGTGCTGCTGCGCTCCCTTTCCCAAGCCATCTATAGCCGACAAAATACCGGCCACTTCGGTTTATCCCACGAGAACTATACCCACTTCACCTCCCCGATACGCCGTTATCCCGACCTGCTGGTCCATCGGGCGATCCGTCATCTCATCAGACATGGCACGCGATCCGGATTCGAAATGGAAGCGGAGACACTGGAAGGACTGGGCGCCCACTGTTCCTTTACCGAGCGCCGGGCCGACGAGGCCACGCGAGATGTGATGGATCGCCTCAAATGCGATTACATCGCCGATAAAGTCGGCGATGTCTTCCCGGGGATCATCACCTCGGTGACATCGTTCGGCCTTTTTGTCGAATTAAACGGCATCTACGTAGAAGGGCTGGTGCACGTCACCGCGCTCGGTAACGACTACTACCACTTCGACCC
The DNA here is from genome assembly GCA_013042035.1 of Gammaproteobacteria bacterium. GTDB lineage: Bacteria > Pseudomonadota > Gammaproteobacteria > HK1 > HK1 > JABDQX01. The sequence continues at coordinate 3,038 of JABDQX010000398.1, read as the reverse complement.
GATCCATCATCGCCTGCAGGGAGAGCGCACTCGCCATACCTACCGGCTTGCCGATACCCTCACGGTGCGTGTCGTGCGCGTCAATTCCGATCAGCGAAAAATCGACTTCGAGCTGGCATGATTTTGCTTTGCAATATCATATGGCCCCGCTTCGCGGAACCATGAAAATTCGACCCGAAAGGCGCGGTGCGACGAGACGCGATGAATCGCGTCTCTAAGGTCAGGCTTCACCTTAAATCAAGCTCTCCTGCAATGCCCGGATGAATCGGGCATTCTCCTGCTCGAAACCAATGCTGACCCGCAGGTGGTTGGGTAGACCATAATTGCCCACGGGCCGGACGATAACGCCTTTGTGGAGCAACGCATCGTAAACCGCCTCGCCGGATCCGCCCACATCCACCGCGATGAAATTGCCTGCGGAGGGGATGTAATCGAGTCCCAGCCCGTGGAATGCATCCGTCAGTTGTTGGCGCCCGGCGTCGTTGAGGCGTTTTGTCTCGCGCACATGCGCCGTGTCCGTCAGGGCAGCGGTGGCCGCCGCCAGGGCCATGGAATTTGCGTTGAACGGCTGGCGAACACGGTTCAGGAGATCCGCGATATCCGGGTGTGAGACCGCATAGCCTATCCGCAATCCGGCCAGTCCGTAGGCCTTGGAGAACGTGCGCGTCACGATAAGATTGGGATGCTCGGACAGCCGTTGCGCGCAATCGGGATAATCGGTCGCCTCGATATATTCCCGATAAGCCTCGTCCACCACGACCAGGACGGTCTCGGGAACCGCCGCCAGAAAGGCATCCAGAACGCCAGTATTGATCCAGGTGCCGGTGGGATTATTGGGATTGGCGATGAAGACGATGCGTGTGCGTTCGGTGATCGCCGCGAGCATGGCCGGGAGATCATGTCCCCAGCGAACAGCGGGGACCATCACGCCCCGTGCCCCAATCGCCTGGGTGACCAGCGGATAAACGGCAAATGCATGTTCGGAAAACACGACCTCGTGGGCCGGCGTTGCAAATACTCTGGCGATCAATTCCAGGACATCGTTGGAGCCGTTGCCTAATGTGATCATCCCAGGGGTAATCATTGCGGAGGTAACTTCCGGTCCGGATGCCGACAAATGCGATGCCAGTGCCTGTTTCAACACAAAACCATTGCCGTCCGGATAGCGACCGATGTCTTCGATACACCGCGCGATTGCCTCGCGCGCCATCGGTCCCGGTCCCAGGGGATTTTCGTTGGAGGCGAGTTTGACGATGTCGGTGATGCCGAGTTCCCGTTCGAGTTCCTCGATGGGTTTCCCGGGACGATACGGCTGCAATGAAGCGATGTTGCCCGATACCAGAGAGATGAAGTCACACGTCATTATTTTGCTCCACGATGAATTTTTGTAACGACCTACCTCCCCCTACCGACTAAGAGGGTGAGAAAACACCTCGCGCAAGCTGGCAAAGACATTTTGGCCACGTTTACGGAAGCTCGGGATAACCGCCTGGACACGGGCGTGGATGAGAACCCCCTCAACGGTACGAAAACATCCGCCGATATTGAATCCAGCCTTGGATGGGCGCGGCTCCCGTTCAGCTTGTTTGACCGAGACGTTCCCGATCCGTTCGGCTATTATAGCCGCGCGCCGAGTGTTGCGTGGCATAGGCGATGGATATACCTCACCACCTATCAATTTTTGTTTCGGGTGCAAATCAAGAGGGCAGGCACAGGGGCCTGCCCCTACAAACACCAAACTTACCGTTGCATATCATAGAGACATTGCGGTTGCCGTATGTCCATGCACTTCGCTAAAAATCACAAGACAAACAAGGCGGATAACACCATGCCACTTCCCACACCCCCCGCATCGGAATCCCGATACGATGTTTCGGTATTCCAGGGACTCATCCTTTCGTTGCAGCATTTCTGGGCGGACCGGGGCTGCATATTGCTGCAACCCTACGACATGGAGGTCGGTGCCGGCACTTTTCACCCCGCCACTTTTCTGCGCGCTATCGGCCCCGAGCCTTGGGCGGCGGCTTACGTTCAGCCATCTCGCCGACCCACCGACGGGCGCTATGGCGAGAACCCGAACCGTCTTCAGCATTATTATCAATATCAGGTGATCATCAAACCTTCCCCGCTGGATATTCAGGATCTCTACCTGCAATCCCTGCGCTCCCTCGGTATCGACCCGCTGGAGCACGACATCCGATTCGTGGAAGACAATTGGGAATCACCCACCCTGGGGGCCTGGGGGCTTGGTTGGGAGGTATGGTTGAACGGTATGGAAATCACCCAGTTCACCTATTTCCAACAGGTCGGTGGCATCGATTGCCGACCGGTGACCGCCGAGATTACCTATGGCCTGGAGCGGATCGCCATGTATCTCCAGGGAGTGGACAGTGTTTTCGATCTGGTCTGGAACGAAGGCCCCCTGGGGCGCATTACCTATGGAGATGTGTTCCACCAGAACGAAAAGGAGATGTCCACCTATAACTTCGAGCATGCGGATATCGAGTCGCTGTTTAACGGGTTCGATACCTGCGAGCAGGAAAGCCAGCGGCTCGTGGAGCAAGGGTTGCCCCTGCCCGCCTATGAACAAATTCTCAAAGCCTCCCATGTTTTCAACTTACTCGATGCCCGTCACGCCCTGTCCGTCACCGAGCGCCAGCGCTTCATCTTGCGTGTGCGCACTCTGGCAAGCGCTGTCGCGGAGAGTTTTTATCGCAGTCGGGAGGCGCTGGGATTTCCGATGTTGCCGAAAAACGTGTAGCCCTCGGACGCGGGGTGCTTTGCGAAGCGGAATCCTTGTGTAAGAGGGTGTCTTAAAATTCCGATTCCGTGCACGTGTTTCGCTAGCCTACCCACGGAATCTCCGCGCCTCTGCGTCTCTGCGGTTATAAAAACCACTTTTAGAACCGCAGAGACGCAGAGGCGCTGAGAAAGAATCTATTTTTCAGATACCCTCTAAGATTCGCGAGATAGCCTCGACCCCGGCCACACGGTGCTGGGAACCGGTGGTAATCCAGGCGCGCGGCAGGGAATGAATC
>JABDQX010000392.1 GCA_013042035.1 Gammaproteobacteria bacterium | reverse complement strand
ACGCCGGTACGCTCTCCGTCTTTTGCACTGGCAAGACGCAGGCCCCAGTCAGCTTTGGATTCTTCTTCCCGGCGAGGCCCCGATACCACATCCAGGGCAGTGTAGATATCGGGAAGTGTCAGGGGATCATTGGCGCCGGCAAAGCCGGGATCCACAATAGCAAGCGGTAGTCTGGCGCATTCCTCGCCGACGGACCGGTAATAGTCTTCGAGCGCGGCGCGGATGTGCGAATCCTTCCAGGGAACGTGGGATGCCAGCAAGGTGAACCGGCGATGCGGTAAAATGGAACCGGACGGCGCAACAACGGGGGATTCCTTCAGTGATTGAGATCGGTCCATTTTCCATTCGATAACATTCCGTTTTTTCGGATCGAAATCGAAATTGACGCCCACCAGATAAACAGGCTTTCCGGAGGTCGCATAAGGGGCGGCGTATTTTTTATCCCGGATCTGGTCGAGCGCTGCCTGGGCACTGCCATCGAGTTTGAACTCGAAGATCCAGATGCCGGTGTCGAGTTCCACGGTGGCATCAATGCGGCCGGTGGCGGTGTGAACCTCGGTATGGATTTGCATACCCATGAGGCGGAATATGAGATAAAACAGGCTTTGGTAATAACGCTCACGATTTACCTGGATGTCATAGGGGATGCCGGCGAAGATGGCCCTCAGGATGGCGAAGAATGTGTCGGGATCCTGATCCGTCAGCGCGCCCTGGAGACGCCGAAGGTCATCGGTAATGCCCGATTCACGACCGGAAAAGGTCTGCGCCAGATACCTCAAAAAAGCATTGCGAACCTCGCGGTTGGGGTAGTCCAGGGTATAGGTTTCCGATGAGGCATCGTAATCGGTGATGGTCAGGTAACCGGTCTGTTGCAACAGGGGCACGGGGTCCAGCCGGTCCGGCTCGAAGCTGGAAAAGTCGCTCTCGGATACCACCTTTTGTTCGAGATCCGCCACCGGGAGAGGGGATTTGCGAATGATGTCCATCAGAAATGCGGGCGTTCCGGTCTCAAACCACCAGTATTTGAATTCCCGGTTCTGGAAATACAGCAGGCAGGAGAAGGGATTGTAGACGGCCTCGGCAGTGGGATGGAACCGATAGCCGTTGTACCAGGATCGGATTTTTTCCAGCAGTTCGGACAGGGGGATATCTTCCTGTTGGGCCGTGGCAAGGAGATGATCGGTAAAATCGGACTCGAGTTCCGTCTGAGTGTACCCCACCAGTGAACCGTATTTCCGAACGTAGGTGATGTCATTGAGGTGATTCATCTCGGAAAACACCGACACCTTGGAAAATCGGCTGACGCCGGTGAGAAAGACAAAATGCAGGTTTTTACCCTGTCCCTTGAGGATGGTATAGAAATCCCGCAGCCGATCCCGGATTTCAAGGGCCTTGGGGACATCGGCGAGGTAATTGAGAATGGGTTTATCGTATTCATCCACCAGAACCACGGCCTTGCCCTTCTTCTCGGCCAGCCGCCGGATGAGATGATCGAGCATGGGTGCGGCCCGGTTAAATTCACCCGGATCCACGCCATGCTCAATTGCCGATTCCTTGAGTTGCCGGACGAGTTCGGATTGGAGTTCTTCAGGGGTTTGGAAGGTGGCCAGGGACATATCGATATGGATCACCGGATACACGGGCCAGTCGTAGTCGGAACTTTCGATCCATAATCCCTCGAACAAATCCCGGCGTCCCCGGAAAATCGCCGCCAAGGTGGATATCAGCAGAGATTTTCCGAACCGCCGCGGCCGTGACAGAAACCAGGCAACCCCTGTCGTAATCAGACGATGGATTTGCTCGGTTTTATCCACATAAACGTAACCGCCTCGTCTGAGTTCCTCGAAGTCTTGGATACTGATCGGTAGTTTTTTGAGATTTTCCATGGGATTTCAAGGAATCGCGGCAAGCCGTGTCCAACTGTCCCGCCGCCAGTCCGGCTCCAAAGCCGCGCCGATCTCATTCATGCCACATTTGCGGCAGAAATAGCGGTGAAAGGCCAAATCCGGCGTCAATTCCGGATGGAAGACGGTGACCAGGGTTTGGGCGTCCTCGGCGGCGGCGCAATAGTCATCGAGGCTCAACAGGGAACGCACGCCTTCCCCAAGGCGGGTGATCTTGGGGGCGCGAATGAAGGTGAGCGGAAGGGGATAATCGGCAACCACCGGGACTTCGAATCCGGCATTGAAACTGTCCAACTGGCTACCGAAGGCGTTGCGCCGGATATCGATATCCATCAGCGCCAGGTGCGCCGGTTCATCGTCGACCCGCTTCGCCACGAGAATGGCCCCGGCGCAGGTGCCCCACAGCTTCATACCGGCGGCAAATCGCTCGCCGATAGCGCGGTCCAATTCATACAGGCGCAGCAACCGGCCAAGGCAACTGCTTTCCCCGCCGGGGATAATCAGGCCGGCAAGACCATCGAGATCCGTGGCCTCCCTGACCCGTACGGCCGAGACACCCAGCCGTTCCAGATGTTCCAGGTGTTCGACAACGCCGCCTTGCAGATCGATGATGCCGATCCGTTTCACACCGATCTCCTCGCACAGCATCTACCAGCCTCGTTCCGCCAACACCTGTTCCTTGGG
>JABDQX010000387.1 GCA_013042035.1 Gammaproteobacteria bacterium | reverse complement strand
CATGAAGTCTGCTCCCTGGCGGGACTCCATGGTCTTGGAAAGCTGATTGTCCTTTACGACGATAACGGTATCTCTATCGATGGCGACGTAATTGGCTGGTTTGCCGATAATACGCCCAAACGCTTCGATGCCTATGGCTGGCACACGATCCCCGATGTGGACGGGCATGATCCGAGGGCGATACACGCAGCCATTGCCGCAGCGCGTGCCGTGGGTCATCGACCCTCCCTGATCTGTTGTAAGAATGTCATCGGTTGGGGTTCGCCGAACAAGCAAGGGACTTCGAGCTGCCATGGCGCGGCCCTGGGTGAAGCGGAAGTAGCGCTTACCCGCGAGGCTATCGACTGGCAGCACTATCGCTTTGTCATCCCGGATGAGATATACACCGCCTGGGATCGACGGGAAGCCGGACGACATGCCGAGGCTAACTGGCAAGATAAGTTTGCCATCTACCGCCAGGATTATCCGGAACTGGCCGCCGAGTTCCAACGGCGTATGCAAGGAAAACTGCCAGCGGCGTGGTTCGATGCCACAACTGCCTTCGTGGAATCGTCCCACCAGGAAATGCAACAGCCGGAAACGCCGCAGATCGCAACCCGTAAGGCGTCGCACATCGCCTTGGATGCCTATGGCAATCTGTTGCCAGAACTGATCGGGGGATCGGCGGATCTGACCGATTCCAATCTTACCCGATGGCCGGGTTCGCGCACCCTCGATAGAAACAATCCCGACGGCAACTACCTTTTTTATGGGGTACGCGAATTCGGCATGGGCACCATCAATAATGGCCTCGCCCTACACGGCGGATTCATCCCCTACGGCGGGACTTTTCTGATGTTTTGCGAGTATGCCCTCAACGCGCTTCGCATGGCGGCGTTGATGGGAATCAGAAATATTTTTGTGTACAGCCATGATTCCATCGCCGTGGGCGAAGACGGCCCCACTCATCAACCCGTTGAACAGATCGCCAATCTACGCCGTATTCCCAATATGCACCTGTGGCGCCCCTGTGATCGGATCGAATCCGCAGTGGCCTGGCGGGCCGCCATCGAACGAACGGTAGGCCCTACGACCCTCATCTTTACGCGCCAAACCGTGGCCCATCACGAATTTGCCCCCGATGCATCCGGTCGTGAACCATTGGAAGCGCCGCAACCGGAAGCGATTGCCCGGGGTGGTTACATTCGCCGGGACTGCCAGGGCACACCGGAGGCCATCCTTATCGCCACCGGTTCCGAGGTGCCCCTTGCCATGACCGCCGCCCGGCTGCTGACCGAAAACGGTCGCCGTGTCCGCGTCGTCTCCATGCCGTCGACCCATGTATTCGATGCGCAGACAGAGACTTATCGGGAATCCGTATTACCGGCTTCTGCTGTGGCGCGCGTTGCCGTGGAAGCGGGACTTACCGAGGGTTGGCGCCGGTACGTGGGAACCAAGGGCACAATCATCGGCATCGATACCTTCGGCGAATCCGCGCCGTGCGATGTGGTCTTTCAGCATTTCGGTTTTACAGTGGACAACGTCGTCGAGGCGGTGGAGGACTCTCTGCGGAAGTGCGTCCAGGATGAAGGATAACCTTTCATTAGACACGCTATGAACACTATTTTAGGTGATATTCTTTTCTGGAAATCACCTTAGCTTGCTGAACAGCAAAATAAAATGGAACGGGGCACTAGCTTCGACCCCACCGCCTTTCTTGCCACCACGCCCAATCAGCCGGGTGTCTATCGGATGCTCGGCGAAGGGGCGGAAGTTCTGTATGTGGGCAAGGCCGGTGATCTCAAAAAGCGGCTTGCCAGCTATTTCCGGGAATCCGCGCGGCTTTCCGACAGGTTGCGCTCCCTGGTCTCTCGCATCCATTCCGTCGAGATTACCGTTACCCATACCGAAACCGAGGCCCTGCTGCTTGAAAACAATCTCATCAAGTCGCTCCATCCCCGTTACAACATTCTGCTGCGGGACGATAAAAGCTATCCGTATATCTATCTGTCCATCCGTGAACAATTCCCCGGACTGACCTTTCACCGCGGTTCGAGACAAAAACCGGGGCGTTATTTCGGTCCCTTCCCCGGCGCGGGCGCCGTCCGGGAAACACTTCGGTTACTACAAAAACTATTTCGCGTCCGGCAATGCGAAAACAGCTTCTTTCGCAACCGCTCGCGTCCCTGCCTCCAATACC
>JABDQX010000384.1 GCA_013042035.1 Gammaproteobacteria bacterium | reverse complement strand
GTGGTACTTCGAACACCCTGGCCACCTCGAACCGATCTGGATTCAATTGGAAACCGGGGGTGATCAGGCCCACGACCGGGGTAACCAGAAACCCGGTAGCCGTCTCGTAGGCATCAAGGAATCCGATGACGTTGATAAATGCAGGCTTCAGATCGATCTCTTCCTCGGTTTCCCGCAGTGCCGTGGCTATCGGCCCGCTATCGGTCTCCTCGGCCCGTCCGCCGGGGAAGCTGATCTGCCCGGCATGGTCATGAAGATGATCGGTGCGTTTGGTCAGCAGCACGGTCGGCTCATTCGGTCTTTCCACGATGGGGACCAATACCGATGCCGGTGTCAGTGAATCACCCAGGGTCGGTTTTTCTTCGTGCGTGAGGTCGAAATCGCTGACGTGGGGCCGTGGTTGCACGTCGGTCAACGTGGGCGGATTGTCCGGTTTTCTTACGCATTGGACGATCCGCTCACGGCGTATGCTTTCAACGGCCATGTTTACCCGAGATACCCCTCACGCAACAGATACAAAAATATCTCCTGGGCCGCCTGCATGGGGCTCAGATCCGCGGTATCGATGCGCAGCTCCGGGTTTTCGGGGATATCATAGGGATCGCTGATTCCGGTAAATTCCGGGATGATGCCCTTGCGCGCCTTGACGTAGAGTCCTTTCCGATCCCGCGCCTCACAGATTTCCAGGGGTGTCGAGACATGAATTTCGACGAATGCGCCGTGCTCTTCGATAAGAGATCGTACAGCGGCGCGGGTTTCGGCATAGGGAGCAATGGGCGCACAGATGGCTACTCCCCTGTTTTTAGTGATTTCGGCAGCAACAAAACCGATTCGCCGGATGTTGATGTCGCGATGGGCCTTGGAGAATCCGAGTTCACTGGAGAGGTTTTGGCGTACGATGTCCCCGTCCAGCAATGTCACGGGTCGGTCGCCTTGTTCGATGAATTTACCGTACATAATCCTGGCCAGGGTGGATTTTCCCGATCCGGACAATCCGGTAAAGAACAGTGTGATGCCCTGCCGGCTGCGAGGCAGGTGGGCGGCGCGCAGTGCGTCCAGCACCTGGGGCCAGGTGAACCAGTCGGGGAGTTCCTCGCCACGAGACAAATGCTCGGCCACTTCCCTGGCCGATAATCTGATGCACGGCTCGTCGGTACCGTCGGTTTCTTCCCGTTCGATAAATCGGTTTTGTTTCGGGGCGTAACACAGCCGCTTTAACGGCACCGCTTCGATACCGATCTCCTGCTGGTACTCGGCGACCAATTCCTGGGCCGCGTAACGGGGATAGAACGCCGGCATCGCTTCCGCCGTTTGCCACGGACCGCCGTGATCATTGCCGACGATGAAATGGGTGCAACCATAGTTTTTTCGGATCAAGGCATGCCACAGGGCCTCCCTGGGACCGGCCATGCGCATGGCAAGGGGCAAAAGTGATAGCATGCCGAGTCCATGGGGATAGTATTGCAAAATGGCCTGATAACATTTGGCGCGGGCGTGATAGACAAGATCGCCGGGCCGGCTGATGCCGACAACGGGATGCAACAGGAGATGGGCCTGGGCGGTTTTAGCCGCGTGCATGGTAACCTCCCACTGCAGACGGTGCATGGGCTGGCTAGTATGAAATCCGACGATACGCCGCCAGCCGAGCTTGGCAAATGACCGGCGCAATTCGGCGGGCGTGTGCCGCAACTCTTCGTAATCGGAATGCATCGGTAGCTGAATGCCGGTGAGGCGTCCCCCCACGTAATAGTCACCGACATCATCGAAGAGCGCCCGCACTCCCGGGTGTTCCCGTGAAAGTGTGCCGTAGACCGCCTGTGCTTCCTGTTTTTTGTCCGGTTGCCAGATGTCTTCGATATCCAGCACGGCAAGCATGAAACCCTCGTCGTCCCGCAGCGCGAGCTTGCCGCCGGGCTCGAGGGTCTCGGCAAAGGCCGCGTTTACATCCAACACAATAGGCATTGGCCATACCGAACCGTCACCCAGGCGCAAATCGCTCAGAACGCTTTCATAGGTTTGCCGATCCATGAAGCCGGACAGGGGAAAGAACCCACCGTTTAGGAGAAGTTCCAGATCGCAGGTCTGCCGCATGGACAGCGTGTGGGAAGCGTATTCGACGGATTCGGTTTTGAGCGCGGCGGCCCGGCTCTCATCGACAATCAGTTCGCGCGGCAAACTATCACGGGGTTCATTTGCGGTTTGCATCATGATATTTTCTCATTAGTTGTAGTAACTTTGCGTACAACTTTCTTACAGTCCCTTGTTTTCGGTTGGCCGCAGGAGATCCTGGCAAAACGTAGTGTTATCCGAAAATCAATAAGTTATCGGAAAAAGTTGCGCACGGGGTATAGTATTATACCTTGAGGCCGCTTTTTTTGTTTTGAAAGCAGTTGAAGCGCTCAATGGTATTGGAAATTATGCTTACCATTGGCGATGTTACACGCTTCGATAGTATCGGCAGAACATAGATCCTGAAAAATCCGATGCGCGAATCAAGGCCCAGCCCCTTTCGGCCTTGGCGCGAAGCGCTAACATGCTCAAATACGGGTGTTGGAAGCATACATTCTGACTCATCGAGGTAAGCGAAATGGTGGATAAGAAATGGTAGATAAAATGCACAGTAAAACATCGGCATCGGAAAATCATGCGGACGATACCTTGGTTATCGGTGGCGCAGCGTATCGCTCAAGGTTACTTGTCGGCACCGGCAAGTATAAGGACATGGAAGAAACCCGCCTGGCTATCGAGGCAAGTGGTGCCGAGATCGTCACGGTAGCTATCCGTCGCACGAATATCGGACAAGATCCCAACGAACCCAATCTCCTGGATGTTATCCCACCTGACCGATACACCATTTTGCCGAATACGGCAGGCTGTTATGACACGCGTTCGGCGGTGCGTACCTGTATGTTGGCCCGGGAATTGCTGGATGGGCACGATCTGGTGAAGCTCGAGGTACTAGGGGACGAAAAGACCCTGTTCCCGGATATCGTGCAGACCCTGGCGGCTGCCGAAGAGTTGGTCAAAAACGATTTCAAGGTCATGGTGTACACCAATGACGACCCAATCATCGCCAAACGTCTGGAAGAGATCGGTTGCGTGGCGGTCATGCCGTTGGCGGCCCCCATCGGTTCCGGGCTTGGGATCCGTAATCCCTACAATATCATGACCATCGTGGAAAATGCCGGAGTACCGGTTCTGGTGGATGCCGGGGTCGGCACCGCATCGGATGCGGCCATCGCCATGGAGATCGGTTGCGATGGTGTTCTGATGAATACCGGTATTGCTGCCGCGCGTCAGCCGGTGCTGATGGCCTCGGCGATGAAAAAGGCCATTGAGGCGGGCAGGGAAGCGTTTTTAGCAGGGCGCATGCCGCGCAAGCGTTTTGCCAGTGCGTCGTCGCCTATTGATGGGACATTTTTCTGAACAGGGTGTCTTAGAGCGTGTCTGAAAAATCCCCGATCTACTGCGGCGGCCCCCGAATTGTGGCCCGCTGCGTTGCGAAAGAGT